>NZ_PKGG01000056.1:0-27686 GCF_046480465.1 Arthrospira sp. PCC 8006 | reverse complement strand
GATTAGAAAGTTAGGAGTTCGCCGCCGTTTTTTCAAAAACGCAACATGGATCGAAAATCATCCTACAATGGATCTAAAGTTTAACGTAACAATTGAGGCTTTTGTAGACTAACATGGACATCTCTCTTAATCAATTAATTGACCATCTCCCCAATGATTCACAGTTTAAAACTTTACTAGAAACATTGGGGGCAAGCGGTGATAGTGTGGACGCTACCGTAGAATTTTGTCATTTAGTAGGGGCATTATATCAAGCACAGCAAGTATACAACCAACAACCAGGAAATAAAGCAATTAGTATGGTCTCAGAAGAAAGTGTTGGGCCTGTAATAGAAAGTTTGGACGGAACATTTTTTAGGAGGTTACAAAGAACTATAGCTTTTTTTAGAAAGTATGAAGATGCTGTAATTGTCCCGAAAATCGAAAGTTAGTTGGTCGAAAATTTAAAGCTGCCAGATAATTCGGATTCTATCTGCATTATCTGGTCAAAGTCTTGAAATTAACCCAAGTAAAATGTGATTAAAAATCCACATAAACATAGGAGTTAATTCCGCCGTGGATATTGAAGTCGAAAAAATCACAATAATCATAAGTTGGATACTTTCACTCATTAGTACGGTATGGTATGTATCAGTTCAATACACAATAATTAAAGTACAAGTCAACAGAAAAGAGCTAAACAGAATATCATCAATGCTTAGGCGAGAAATAGAAGAGCATAACAGACTTATATGGATAAACGTCAACCACATGGAAAAATACTTAACMAAAAATCAGGATTATTTTCCGTTAAATATACAAGGCGATAAATACAAAAATTATGACGACTGAAGTTTTGCCGGAATTATTACGGGTAGGAAGTGATGGGGTTGTGATATTTCTAGTGTGGTCTTTAATGAAACAGAACCAAAAGTTAATAGCAGAGGTTAACTCAAGAGACAATGAATTAATGAAGTTGATTTACAAAATACTTAGCAGTGAACAACGAGGGACAAGAAGTAAACGCGATCGCACTAGCCGGATTAACCGTCCCAGGGCAGAAAGCAAGGAGTGAGTTATCAGACTGACCCAATGGAAGGCAGCCTACTGGGAAAATGGACAAAATAAGTACAAATTCCCAGTTAGGACAAAAAAGCGATCACATTAAGTCCCTTGACACCAATCTGGACTTCTACAATTCCAAGACAAAGGTAAACGCTTCACTATTAATCTCATTAACGGGTTTGCGTCGCAGTTCTACAGATTTCTCACGGGGTAATAAGTCGAATACTTCCCGGAATACATCATCTACCTTTTCATAGGCGACTAGCCCCACCTCATCTAACACGACATCTCCTGATTGGTCAATTATCACTGTTTGGGGAACATATCCTCGATAGTAATGACCCGGTTCCGTGGGAGGTAGGGACGAGTCCATGGGGATTGAATCAATATTAACTGGGATAAAGTCCGCAGCCCTTCCGTAATACTCTTGCAGTTGCGATACTGTTGTCGAAAATACTTTGCAGTCGCGGCTGTCGTCCAGAAAAAAAACTAGCAATGCTGGTTTATGGAGTCTCAAAGACTGGGACAGTTCAACTCGTGGCGGCACTAGAGACCCATTACCGCCATATAGCGCAAAAATGTTGCCATCAAACTTATCATCGTCAATATTTGCTAAAGCTGGACCGGTTCCCAGGGTTAACGTTAGCAAGGCAGCTAAGGCCATGATTAGTAAGCCCCTGGGTATGAGTCGGAGGTTGAATGTTATTGGGTTGGAGTTCAGCACTGTCATCAGTTAATTGAGAGTCCTAGCTTTCGGAATTGTTACAATCTTTTAACGACATTTTACAACAGCGATCGCCAAGATTATGACCCGAATATTCAGCCAGTATCGGGAAAATCACCGCCGAATTTGGCCATTTCCCTCAGTCCCTCGTCCCTAATTATTAAGTTTTTCCCCATGAAATGTTAAAAACTATTACAAATATACTAATAATGTGAACATAATGCCTCAAAATACATTTCGAGGTAGTCATGTCATGAGGTTTCATTTGGGGGACCAAATAGGGACACCCGAAACTCGTGGCGGCGTATAATCAAATACGCCCGATCGCGATCGATAAATGACTCGGCAATCTTGGTAATAGCCAAAAGTTGCCTGCTCAGGAGAAGTTGCCTGCTAACCGCCACCTGTGGCAGGTTAAATGGTACTTCCCAAAGCTGAGGAGCCACGACACCGGGCTGACCGAAAGTCGTAGGCTTCATCATGAACACATTAGCTAAACCCTGTGGTAGAAAATGAGTATCGTTACCAAATCCATCGTCAATGCAGACGCTGAAGCGCGTTATCTGAGCCCTGGTGAATTAGATCGGATCAAATCCTTTGTTACCTCTGGCGAACGCCGGGTTCGGATTGCTGAAACCATGACAGGTGCTCGTGAGCGCATCATCAAGGAAGCAGGAAACCAACTTTTCCAAAAACGTCCTGATGTAGTCTCTCCCGGTGGAAATGCCTACGGTGAGGAAATGACTGCCACCTGCCTGCGGGATCTAGACTACTACCTGCGTCTGATCACCTACGGAATTGTTGCTGGCGATGTTACCCCCATTGAAGAAATCGGGGTTGTAGGTGTTCGCGAAATGTACAAATCTCTTGGTACTCCCATCGAAGCAGTAGCTGAAGGTGTACGGGCTATGAAGAGTGTAGCCACTTCCCTGCTGTCTGGAGAAGACGCGGCCGAAGCAGGTGCTTACTTCGACTACCTAATTGGTGCAATGTCATAAGCACTGGCGATTATCTCTTATCAATCGACCAAGATTCATCTAAACAATTCCTAGATCAAGCGACCATTAGCAAACGAAACCATCATGCAAGACGCAATCACTTCCGTAATCAACTCCTCTGACGTTCAAGGTAAATACCTGGATGCTAGCGCTATCCAAAAACTGAAAGCCTATTTCGCTACTGGTGAACTGCGCGTTCGTGCAGCAACCACCATCAGCGCTAATGCAGCTAACATCGTTAAGGAAGCAGTTGCTAAGTCTCTGCTGTACTCCGATATCACCCGTCCCGGTGGTAATATGTACACCACTCGTCGCTATGCTGCTTGCATCCGTGACCTGGACTACTACCTCCGCTATGCTACCTATGCTATGCTGGCTGGCGATCCTTCCATCCTGGATGAGCGTGTACTCAATGGCCTGAAAGAAACTTATAACTCTTTGGGTGTACCCATTGGCGCTACCGTTCAAGCTATCCAAGCTATGAAAGAAGTTACTGCTGGCTTAGTTGGTGCTGATGCTGGTAAGGAAATGGGCATTTACTTTGATTACATCTGCTCTGGCTTGAGCTAAGACTGCTCACAGAGGAAGCTAGAATGTAGTCATCCCCTTTGGAAATACTACAGTCTTGGTTCTTCAATTCCTATAAACTTAGGGCCAGGGAAGTCTGAAGTGAGTGCTAGACCGCCAAAGGCTTGTCTGTATCATTGATAAGTTTTAGCGAGCTAGTATTGGCTTATGACTCCCGGCCTTTAGTCATTTGATAAATATTACTGTCAAATACTGTCAAAATTGCTGACTTAACTCAGGAGCAAGATAATCATGAGATCTTTCAAAGTAACAGCTTGCGTTCCCAGCCAAACACGGATTCGCACTCAGCGTGAGTTACAAAATACCTATTTCACTAAGCTGGTTCCCTATGACAACTGGTTCCGGGAACAGCAACGGATTATGAAAATGGGTGGAAAAATTGTCAAAGTTGAATTAGCCACTGGGAAGCCGGGAACTAATACAGGACTGCTGTGATCATAGTGGAAACGCCAACCGCCTTGGCGGTGTGGCGTGTTTAGTTCACCCGCTCAATTTCGCTACAATTGCGCTCGGGTGTATATATGCCAATAGCAATCAGCGCTATATATCTAAAAATTAATTTAACTTCATCTTTTTGGACACTTGTGGCTAGGTGGGCTTGTATATTGATGGCCCCGTTTCTCACCACCACGAGTGGCTTTTCTGCTTGTATAATTAGAGAAATACACTTGACCAACAGAACTAATCACCTATCACGAGTAGATATAAGGGGTGCGTTTGGTCACTTATTCGCTCAAGTCCAGGAAACTGCTAGATCCGAAATACCTTCGAGGAATCCCTGTCCCCCGGCTTAAATAGTCAATATTTAAATGTAAAATTCCCCTGGGGAAGTATGTCAACCTTATTGATGATTGCTGATGGATAATAGTACAAATTTCGTTGAATCTATATTAGCACAAACTCCTTCCGAAAATCCTACCACTAATCTGAGTAATAAAGTCACCTCAGAAATGTTGTGGATGGGAGCCACGGGTTTGATGCTAATAATACTGATTGTAGTCTCAGTCATTTATAACTCTAAAAACAAAGGTCTTGCCAAGAAGTTAAAAATGGAGACATTTAGAAATAAAGAACTCCATAAAAAATATAAATTGGCTTTGGCAACTATTTCTAAAATGGAGAAAAACCCAGACTTAATTCACTCCAGGGAATTTAACCTTGATTATCTCAGGATGAGAATGTCTGAGGATGTTTTCCATTATGCCATCATTGTTCAAATTAAGATGAAGGTCAAGCAGCAAATCGCTGTGGCTATGCGACCTACACAGGCGGCTGTGGGAGAAAAAAGTAATGCTGGTCAAGGCCGCCAAGTTGATTCAATTTTTGATGTTGAATACGACACAGGAGACCATGAACATAGCAAAAAACGGGTATTATTTCGGATACAAATTAGGTTGATGAAATTACCCACGCAAGCAACTTCAACGACTATTAATCAGATTATTGACTGCTTGGAAACCTATTTGAGTCCCTCGGATGACCATGATAATTGGCAACCGACAATTCAGGGGAGAATTGCCCATATTGAATGGGACCAAAAAGCCAAACCTACTCCCCTATTAGTGTTAGAACAATCTAACGAAGGCATGAATGTTACGTTCCGTACTAATCGGAAACTCCCGGAAAGTCAAGGTAAAACTCCTTTACCAGCATCAAGTCGCAACAAGTCTAAACGCCGTAAAACTGCTTCGAGTGGTAACACTCATTTTACCCCTTAACTGTGGCTGGTCTCAGTCTTCAGGAGTATCAAATAAAACTGTGGTCATATAGCGTTCTGCCCATTCCTCGCCAAAGGCTTTTTCGAGGACGCGCCTGGTCTTGTCGTTTTGCTGTTGTTGTTGACAGTAGTGGCGTTGGGCGTTGATAATCTGAATTTGTTGTTCTGGGGAAACCGGAGTTTGAGCGATCGCACTTTGACAGTGTAGTTCCATATAAGTCTCAACCCGACTCAGAAACAAGTCCTCCTCCTGCTCGTTAGCCGGACGCACAAATAGACAAAACTCCGAAAAAATATCCCCCCAGGCGGGAATATCACGGGGTTGAGAAAACTGATTTTGGGGTAATTCTTGCAAAACCCGATGATAATTTTCCGGTAAAGTGCGATCGCCACTTAGGGGCGACAAATCCACAATCGCCGCCCCAATTCTACCACGTCCCCCCACCAAATCCGTACCAAACATAGGCAGAGCGAATGAACTGCGGGGAAACATCACACAATGGAGAATATCCAAACCGCTACCCACCTTAGCCAATTCCAAGTGCATCTTACGAAACTGTGGAGTTTGATAGCAGCGATTTTCAATAGTCAACCTTTCCCCTTCTAATCGCCCCTCAATGTATCCTAAATCATCAGGCAGATGATAGGGTTGCAGATCCAAATACTGACCCCATAGGCGTTCAATACTGTTCGCCAATCGGCTAATTAACGGGTGTTGTTGTTCCCGCAAAGAATTTTGGTTGAAAGTTGATTGCATTCTCAAACCTAATTAAAACAGCCGTTCCCAAAAAACCAAGTTGTGCATATTTTAAGTCGCCCTGAACATCTTTAATTGATACCATGTGCATCAAATGGGAAGCGTCGGCCTAATTATTTAAGTGACCCCCCCACAGCCCAATTTATGTTCAGCGCGAGACAAGGCACAGCAGTTTATGAAATCATACCCCTGCTTAGGTTTCAGCCTGTTACCTTAGACCTGAGCCGGGATGTTTCTGATACTGACACAGCCATTATCACACAATTAGTGGGTATCTGTAAGTATAATTAGTTAGATTTGGTGTGATTCGTTTGCACCCCTGGGTTAATTGGAAATCCGCAAGAGCTATGTATATTTACACTACCCCCAGGTTTGATCAACAAGCCAAACAATTTGGTGTTCAGGGTCAGATTGCAGAATTAGTAGTAGCCATTCAGACCCAGGGCAGTTCTGCTGTCCATGCCTATTTTAACTGGAATTATCCCTATCTGAAGCGGCCTGTCCGTAATCTCAGACTACTGGGGAAAATCTTTCCTTTTAAGAATGAGCGAGTATTGTGTTTACTCGATGTTTTGACTAGGGGGGGTCATGAATATGAGTCTTTTCTGCAAAACCCAGAAGACTACGGGAAAAAGCATTTAGACCCTCTAGTTGATTATACCGACCTAGAAAATAGTATCAAAGGCCAACGAGAAAGAAAAAAAGGGCCTTTCCGTCAACAATTTTTACCAGAAATCTATCACGGTTGGCTACAACGACCTACCTGGACTCGCAAGACAGACGATCGCATTATTTGTGAAGGTGAGGTCTGGGTCAAACAGTTTCAGCAGCAGGAAACTCGCGACCAATGGCAGAGTTATGGTGAAATTGTCCTAGCCATTGTCGAAGGACAGGAAGAAAAACAGCACACTCCCTGGCCAAATTTATACTTAACCTGCAAACCAGACAGTAGTAATTATGTCCTCTATAGCCATTTAGAGACAGCCGACGGCTTACCTCGTCGGGTAGTGTTCTTAGTAGCCAGTTTTGATGGTCTACCCCAGCCAGCCGATATTGAGGCGGTGCTACAACAGACCCGGCTGTTAACTCTTGACTTTCCCCAGGGTATTTTTTCCACACCCATTACTTATGATATTCTCTCGCGTTATACCCGTCGCGCTTATCCAGACTATTTAGTCCTAGATAGGGAAATTTGGCTAGAAATTGAAGCAGATAATGGTATTAATTTAGCCCTTTCTGTGGAAGAAGAAAGAATTTTACATGAACTTTCTAGCCCTGATTCTGAAAATTCTCTACCCTTATTTATCAATGGTCGCGCGGGGAGTGGCAAATCAACCATGTTGGTTTATTTGTTTGCTGAATACTGCGATCGCTACCGGAAAATTTATGCTCAAAAACTGCCAGAAAAAGTCATTAAACCACTATTTTTGACTTATAATGAACGTCTGCTAACTCGCGCAAAACAAGGAGTAGAAAAGCTGCTAATAACTAACTATAAGTTCATGCTAAACAGCAGTAACCTGAAGAAAAAACCACCCTTAGAACCTTGCTTTCAATCCTTCCAAGATTTTCTAATTAATTTACTTCCTCCAGAAGAAAGCGATAAATTTGATCGCGATCGCTATATCTCCTTTTACGACTTCCGCCAAAACTTTACCCATCGCCAAAAACGCTACTCTCCAGAATTATGCTGGCATATTATCCGCACATTCATCAAAGGCTATAGCCTCGTCAATCAAAACGATGAATACATGACCCCAGAGGATTATGATGATGTTCCCCGCCGAGAAAAAACCATTTCCTCAGAAGTCTTTGATGCCATTTATAAACAGGTTTGGCCGTGGTACTATAGACTCACCCATGATGATGGCTATTGGGATGACCAAGACTTAATCCGGCGAGTCCTGCAAGTCAAAGGTGATAGCCTCCCCAAATATACAGCAATTTTTTGTGATGAAGCCCAGGATTTCACCAAATTAGAACTATTGCTAATCGTCAAACTCTCTCTATTTTCTGACTCAGTTATGTATCCCCCCATTCCCAGTTTACCCTTTGCCTTTGCCGGGGATCCATTTCAGACCCTTAACCCCACCGGATTTCGTTGGCAAAGTGTCAAAGCCACCTTTTTTGATCAGGTAATTTCTCACCTAGACCCTGACCAAAAACTCAATCTAGGAATGTCATTTTATGAACTAGAATCCAATTATAGATCCAGCCCAGCCATAGTCAAAATGACCAATTTAATTCATCTATGGCGGCATCTAGTTTTTAAAATCCCCAAACTCAAACCCCAGGAAGCATGGCAACCAATAGCCAATGCTCGTCATCCCCAAAAATTCATCTTTGGTCAGCGTAATTTTTCCGTAAATGACCTCAAAAGCCACATCGAAAAATCCCCCATTTTTATTGTACCGTGTGAAGCAAACGGCGAATTAACATATATTAAAAATGATGATTTTTTATCTTCGTTATATCCGGGAGCCAGCGAAACCAATCCCCCGAAAAATGTGTTAAGTGCCATTCAAGCCAAAGGCTTGGAATTCCCCCTAGTAATTTTATATAAATTTGGCGAACAGTTTGCCAAGGAATTTGGGCGATCGCTTTGGGATTATATCAATTTAGACCAAGAACATCCCTTAGAATTAGAGTATTTTTTCAATAAATTATATGTAGCAGCCAGTCGAGGAATCACTAACCTAATAGTCATTGATACAGAAGTCGGCGATCGTTTCCTCTGGCAATATGCAACCACAGACTGGTTACACCAATCTGCATACCAACTAGAACAATGTTTAGCTGCATCAGACGATCGCCAGATTTGGGAAGGCTATATAGGCGGTTTAAATTGGGGGGATAGTCTCGAAAATCTCGATCTTGATCACCGGGAATTACAAGCCCAAGAATTTGAAGAAAATGGCCGAATGCAGAAAGATCCCGTTTCCCTACGACGGGCTAAACAGTTTTATCTCGAACTCGGAAAGCAAACAGAAGCCCTATTATGTGAAGCCTGGGCCCTGAGATTCGATCGCCGATTTCGAGAAGCCGGGCTATTATTTAGTCGCTATGGTCAAAACGACGCAGCCTGGGAATGTTTCTGGCATGGTCTATGTTGGCAAGCCCTACTCGACTGGTATCACCAATTTCCTGAATCAAGACCAGCAGAACGTCCCCTAGTCGAATTTATGGCAACCCCCACCAAAACCCTAGCTGTAGTCGAGCAATTTACCCTATTTTTGGAAGAAGCCATAGCACAAAAATCTACCACCGATCTGGGAACAGTCAATTTAGACACTTCCGTAGGATTAAATCCTACCACCGAGTATAGTCCTCATCACCCCCACCTCGGTTCTCGCACGCCAGACCACAACCGCAAACCCTGGAAAGCAGCCATTTCTGAATATGCCAGCAGAATCAAACGCTTGATGGCCGAAAAGCGATTATCTCTCCCTGTGTGGCAAAGATTTGGTGATGTATTGGAAGCCTTAGATGAAGCCAAATATGATGGCCTCCTAGATATTGCTGGGGAATGCTTCTATCGAGCTAAAAACTTGCGGCGCGCCGTCCGCTGTTGGCAGCGTTGTGGGTCTACTGACCGACGGGAATATAATATTGCTCTAGCTGATGTGTTAGGCTTCCCAGAAGGTTTGGCTTATTTGGAACGAGCCGGAAATAGCGATCGCATTATTGCTGAATGGGAACGCGCCGGTCGTCCCGTCACCGCCCAGTGGTTAAAATATGGCGAATGTGTTAGACGCGCCTTACTTGCACAAAATCGCTACCGCGACTGGGTAGAATATTTGATGCGCTCCCGACAATGGTCTGATGCGATCGCCGCCTTAGAAGAGTGTTCTCGATCCGAAATCAAAGGCTTACAGTTTGAGTTAATCCGACAACTCGCTCGCTCTAATTTGACCCCACAACAGGTGCGTATTGCTCGCTCTCGCTATATGACCCTCATAGACCAAGTATTATCCAATTCCGATTGGAAAGCCTATCTAGCAGTTCCGGAAGTCGGCGTAGTCCTCGAAAGAATTGGCGATTTAGTGCGGACTTTAAGATTTTATGAGCAGTTTGTTGAAGCCGAAAACCTCCATTTAAAGGTGTTTGCTCGACAACGTTGGATTGTTAATAAAATTAAACAACAAAATTATGCCGCCAACGTTGACCCTCGGCGGGCTACCGCTATAAGTGAGGAAATTAACCGCAAAGCCTCCGATTGGAGGATTGATTTAGACGCTTTACCTACCGATCTCCCACCCATAGACCGTTTGACAACCCATAAATCCCAGCAGAGTGCTATCAATCTTGTCCAAGGATTGCCCCCTGGAGTACAGATCAATCTTTCCTCTTCTGATGGTCATGCTTATAGTTTCCGTATTGATTCGATGGAAGTGCGCGTAGTTAAACGCGATCGCCTCCTCAAAGCGACAATTACCGACCTCCATACTCTCAAGACTCTACAAATTGAGGTTGATAGTCGCGGCGGTAGGGTCTGTATTGGTAATATGTTTGTCGAAGCTGCTGATGGTCAGCGTCTTTTGTTTCAAGGTCCCGTTACTGGCTGTAGTGGCGCGATTATCTATCGTCAGAATCCCCCATTGGTTCAACTAAAGTTACCCAATCACCCTGATACTATTGTTTTTTAGCAATCTTTTATCCCCTAGGGCGGGTGCAGCAGTCTTATCCTGTGTGCTGTGGCTGGCTTGGGGCGCGTGCAGCAGTCTTATCCTGTGTGCTGTGTGTGGCTGGCTTGGGGCGCGTGCAGCAGTCTTATCCTGTGTGCTGTGTGTGGCTGGCTTGGGGCGCGTGCAGCAGTCTTATCCTGTGTGCTGTGACTGGCTTGGGGCGCGTGCAGCAGTCTTATCCTGTGTGCTGTGACTGGCTTGGGGCGCGTGCAGCAGTCTTGTCCTGTGTGCTGTGGCTGGCTTGGGGAGGGTGCAGCAGTCTTGTCCTGTGTGCTGTGGCTGGCTTTAGCACCCGCCCCTACAGGACCCGCCCCTACAACTTTTCCGCAACCTTCTCCAGAATCTGCCATAATTATTCAAATTGATACAGGAACTAAAAATACCCTAGTTATATGTCGGTTCAATTTTTTTACTTACCTGAAATTGATGTCAAGACCGTTGCTGACTACCTACAAAAGCCTACCCAAGAGGTGCAGCTTATTGATGTTCGAGAACCTCAAGAATTGGCGATCGCTAGTATTGATGGTTTTGTTAATTACCCCTTGAGTGAACATCAGCAGTGGTCAGAATCCATTTTGACTCAACTTGACCTCCATAAGGAAACTTGGGTAATGTGTCATCATGGCAGACGTTCAGCCCAAATGGGTCAGTGGCTCATTCAACAGGGTTTTACTAATGTTAAAAATATTACCGGCGGCATTGATGCTTACTCTGTAATCGTTGATGATACCGTACCCCGCTACTGATTTCGCAGATCAAAAAGAGTCCGCATAAGCGGACTCTCCTGGGATAAACAGAAAGCTGTCGAGTTCATTCTGTTGATCGACTCGATTTATTCATAGCGTTACTTATATTTCGTCTACTAGCTGGACTCGTCCCCGCCGAATTGAGTACAATAGACGATCTATCACTCGTAGTTCTTCTTTTTCTAAGGATTCATCTAGTACCGCTGCCATTAGACCATAGCGATCGGCTTTAGTCAAAGATCTCGTTTCAGTTACCGATGCAATGATTTCTGAGAGTGCGCCCGGAAGTAGTTTGACTGGAGACATAAGTGCGTTTTGAACTCGACACTTTTATCATCCTCCATTTCTCAGATTAGATCCGTGATCTGCTATCAGACAATCAGTGATTATACAGATGTAATTTGGTGAGTTAAAACACTTATAGCTGGTGATAACTGTCACAGCCCCCTCCATTAGTCTAACTCCCGTCTCCCTTCTAACGCCCGCGCTAACGTCACCTCATCAGCATACTCTAAATCCCCACCCACAGGTAAACCGAAAGCAATACGAGTTACTCTCGTAAAAGGCTTCAGTAATTGACCTAAATATAATGTCGTCGTTTCCCCTTCCACGCTTGGGTTAACCGCGATAATCACTTCCTTAAACTTTTGTTGACTTACCCGCCTCACTAGGGGTTGAACTGTTAGTTGTTCTGGCCCAATACCATCCATAGGAGAAATTACTCCCCCCAAAACATGATACAATCCCCTATATTCACGGGTTTTCTCTAACGCGATTACATCCCGTGAGTCCGAAACTACACATATCGTTTCGCGATCGCGTTGCGGATTACGGCAAATCTCGCAAACAGGTTCCGCCGACAGGTGAAAACATACCTGACACAAACCTACCTGTTTTTTCGCTTCCAACAACGCCCTCGCTAGGGCCTGTACTTCTTCCTCTGGCCGTTTGATAATATGAAGAGCAAGTCTTTGGGCTGTTTTTGGCCCAATACCGGGCAGCCTCTGGAACTGTTCGATTAGACGGGCTAAGGGGCGTGTGTAAACCGTTGTTTTTCCTCCACTTATGCGCTCATACAATAGTATAACCCCTTACCAGTGTGAACCGAATTATGTTAAGTTTTGTAACAAAAAATTAAGAAATGTTACAAAAAATTTCTTTTTTGGGGGTTTCCTGGCTTTTTTGGTTGACTTCTGATATGATTTTAGATAATAGGAATATTTGAACTTTTTTTATTGTTGAATATGATTCATTATTTAAAGAAATGTCAATATATTAGCATGAGTTCCCGCCGCCTGTCAACCCCCACAGCCACCCTGGCCGTACATTTTTTTAAAAATTGAACAAAAAATCAACCTAGCAGCCAAAAAAAATCCACCGACGCGGTGACGGTGGAACAACAAAGGATGATGGTGTGAGGAGCGAGTTACTAAACTTGCTTACAGTTTTAAGAATAGTCACCCCTTGTTACAGCCCTGTGTCATGTTTATGAAGATTTTGTGACACTTGCCAGAAGCCACAATAAGCCTTGTCCCAGTTTATCATTCGTGGATGTTTCTTGTGATCCGGGTTTGGTGGATAATAAGATTTGTTAGTTAAACAACATGGGTAGTTTTGTGGCACAAACATTTCAAGCTAAAGTTTACGTCACCCTTCGTCCTTCAGTGTTAGACCCAGCCGGGACGGCGGTTCGTTCCGGCGTTCAGCAGATGGGATATCAAAATGTCGAACAAATCCGAATTGGTAAATATATAGAGGTGACACTCCAGGCGGCGGACGAAGCGGAAGCAGTCCAGCAACTTGATCAAATTTGCGATCGCATTTTAGCCAACCCGGTTATCGAAACCTATCGTTTTGATTTAACCCCCCTATCGGAAACTGCAACCACTACAGCCCATTAGATATGAAATTTGGTATCCTAGTTTTCCCTGGTTCTAACTGCGATCGCGATGTCGCCTGGGTGACACAGGGACTGTTAAACAAACCCACCCGCATGGTGTGGCATCAAGATACAGACCTTTCTGATATTGATGTGGTAGTCATTCCTGGCGGGTTTAGTTATGGTGATTATCTGCGCTGTGGTGCGATCGCCCGTTTTTCTCCCATTATTCGCGCTACCATTGACCATGTAAATGCTGGTAAATTTGCGATCGGTATCTGTAACGGTTTCCAAATTTTAACCGAAGCCGGACTTTTACCTGGGGCTTTAGTTCGTAATCGGGATCTGCATTTTATTTGCGATCGTGTTCCCATCAGAGTTGTCAATAATAAAACTCCCTGGACTAGAAAATATCAATCTAATGAGGTGATTACTCTTCCTATTGCTCACGGTGAGGGGTGTTACTATGCCGACCAAAAAACTCTGGCACAATTAGAAGATAATAACCAGGTCGTGTTCCGCTATGAAGGCGATAACCCTAATGGTTCCCTCAATAATATTGCCGGAATTTGTAACCAATCCGGTACTGTTGTTGGTATGATGCCTCACCCGGAAAGAGCCGCTGACMCTATGTTGGGTAATACTGATGGTATTAAAATGTTTGAAGCTGTATTACAACAAGTAGTTAGGGCTAGGGTTTAGTTATCCATTCTCAATTGTCCGGTAATGGCGGGTTTCACAGTTAATTAAACTTACTACCTACAATATTAACAAACCCGCCCCCCTCACCTATCCCCTTATATTATCGGGCATAGTTAAGTTTTGCTGATAGATAAATCCCCAAGGTTTTGAATTTTAAAATTATGTTAATAATTGTTACAATTTTATTGAGAATTTCTCTCAAACACTTGACGAATTCATGGGGGTTTTGGTATGCTGTAAACAATCGCATCCAAGGGGTTCTTGTGTCCTGACGCAAAAAAAGAGGCTACAACCCTGATTATATCGCGGATTATCAATATTCTCTGGCTAAAACTTAAAATCACGATGCACGAGTTTTGGGGCTAAAGTGGACGGCCAAAAATCTGGCTATTGACAAAAACGCCATTATGTGAATTAAGGTTCATCTGGCGGTTAGGGGGTTGAAGAACTAAGTACATTTCCCCATAGAAATAAATCCCCAAAAAATGATGATTTAGCATTGACAAACCCTGGCACTTGACCTATTATAGAAGCATGGGAATCTGTGGCGGCATATATATAGGATTATCCCCAAAACTATCGACTATTAGGCGGGAAGATAACAGCACCAAAAGCCAGGCAATGAAAAGCGATGAATCAAAAACTGTTAGTGACAGGTGCGAGTGGTTTCTTGGGTTGGAATATATGCCAGGTAGCCAAATCAAGATGGGAAGTTTACGGAACCTATAATTCCAGTCCGGTGACAGATAGTGGTGTCAAATTTATCAAAACTGATTTGACCGTGTTAGGAGACTTAAAGGAGGTATGGGAAGAAATAAAACCCGATGCGGTAATTCATGCAGCGGCGGCTTCAAAACCGAATTTTTGCCAAGAGAACCCAGATATATCTCATAAAATTAACGTGGTAGCGGCTGGGGATATGGCGAGTTTGTGCGGCGCGGCCGGAATTCCTTATGTGTTTACTTCGACTGACCTAGTATTTGATGGTTTGAACCCTCCCTATCGAGAAACTGATCTAGTTTGTCCGATTAACATTTATGGGGAACAGAAAGTGAAAGCGGAGGGGGAAATATTAGCCAGATATCCCCAAGCTGCTATCTGTCGAATGCCTTTAATGTATGGGATAGCGTCGCCCCATGGGGGTAGTTTTATGCAGGGATTTATCAAAACCCTAAAATCGGGAAATTTCCTCAATCTGTTTGAGGATGAGTTTCGCACGCCGGTTAGCGGCACAACGGCGGCGAAGGGGTTACTGTTGGCGATCGAAAAAAAGGTGAATGGGATATTACACCTAGGGGGAAAACAGAGGATATCTCGCTATGAGTTTGGCTTACTAATGGCGCAGGTGCTAGATTTACCAGCGGATAGAATTACGCCAGGAAAGCAACAGGATGTTAAATCGATCGCCCCTCGTTCTCCCGATACATCCCTAGACAGTTCCCAAGCGTTTGATTTAGGATATGAACCCCCTTTAATTGTGGAAGAGTTGGCAGCATTACGGGGTCTAGTTTAAGGTTAACTAGAAACTACATTAGCAGAAGGAGCGATCGCGATCCGGAACCTCGGCTTCCAAACGACGGAGACGAGGACTGCGATAGGCAATAATGACGGCAGCAATATTAATCAAACCGACCCCACACAAAAGCAAAGCGCTTCCCCGTCCGGGTCCCATACCGATAATATGTCCGACTCGATCTGCTAATATTCCCCCAGGCTGCATCATGGGTTCAAAAATGCCATCAACGAGAGGTCCGACGCTGAGTTGTGTTACAACTAATAAGGATTTTTCAAATAACCCTTGTAAAGCGAAAACTCTTCCTTGCAAATATTCAGGAACTTTGCATTGCCAGATGGTTTGGTTGCTGCTGATGACAATGGGCTGGGAGAATAGATAACCAAATCCGCCAATAGCTGCTAAAAATAGGGTAGGTTGAAATCCTCCTAAACATAAACAGAGTCCCTGCAGGGTGACAAACAAGAGAATTCCATTAACTTGGCGTTTTAATCCTCCCCAGGCGCTGACTACTAGGCTACCGAATAACATCCCGCAACCACTAATAGATAACACTATCCCCAATTGGGAACTAGATGCAAAACTTAGAATAATCGGCCAGAAAAGAACTTGGATCATTCCTTCTGTTAGATAAATGACTGCAAAAAATAGCATTAACCCTAACAGTCCCGGACGCGCGGCTACATAATCCCAACCGGAGCTAATTTCCTGCCAGAGCTGTTCAAAATTAAAGGTTTTGCGATCGCTTGATGCTGCTGGTTTCGGATCGGGAAGCCTCACACTCAGCAGAGCAATGGTGGCTAGTAAATAGGTGGCAAAATCAAAGATTAATACGCCCTGCAACTGGACTGCTTCTACTAAAAAGCCGGCAATGGTCGGACCTAAAATCCTAGCGAGTGCCCGCGATATCTGCACCATGCCGTTAGCTCGACCTAAATGCTGTTTGGGGACAATTTGAGCGATCGCTGCCATATAAGCTGGAATGTGGAAGGCGTTAGCTACGGAACTGATGCTAACGGCTATGTAGATATGCCAAATTTCCAGGCTGCCGGACTGTAACAGAATCATCATCCCAATTGCTGTCACACCTGTGGTAGAATCAGCAATTAGCATCACCCAACGTCGGTTCCACCGATCTACTAGCACCCCTGCTATGGGGGAAATTAGCAGGTTGGGTAGATAGGCTAACACCATGATCAGAGCAAACAGAGTTAGAGAACCTGTGGTCTGATAAGCCCACACCCCTAAAGCGAAGTCTGTGATGTATGTGCCGATTACGGAGATAATTTGTCCTAACCAGATTCGCAAGAAGATTTGCATAGTCTATTGATTTATCGAAAATTGGCAGATGCGGGAAAAACAAAGTCAGCCAGCAAATAGTAATAGCTTCCCTGAGTCCCTGTCAATCAAGTGGGTTTGTCATTGCCTCGCATTTATTGACAACGATTTCCCTATTGTGGGCTTTTTCAGTAACTTTGGGGACTATTCAGGAATAAAAAAGTTAATACTGACCTGAGATGAACTATGGTGTTTGGATGGTGTTGGGATTAAGATGAAATGGTGGTGAGGCTTTTATGGCAATTTTTCGGATTTCTAAATGATATCGAAGGGGTCCTGGCCCTGAAAAGCGATATATATGTCCGCACATATTCCCACAATAACATTATATGTCAAGTGCGGCGGTTTGTCAACTGTTTAAAGGTTAATTAAATGCAGGGCGCGTCAAACTGCAGCGGTATCGGTAGCGATCATTATGCGATCGCCATTAAGGTCTGTAGGGGAGGGTTGAAAAACTAGCAAATACCCAGGAAAATTTGGGTCTTGACTTCTTGGGATATGAAGATATGGGCAAAATTTCTATATATATGCCGGCACAGATTCCCATGCTTATATAATAAGTCAAGTCCTGATATTTGTCAATAGAAAATGGATAATTTTGGTAAAAATGTGAGGGAAGTTAAAGGGGGGTAGGAAGTGGCAAAATGTGGTTTGATCAAAAAGATGGGATATGCAGACCAAATGACTGAGTATCAAACGTTAGTAGACCTACTGGGCGATCGCGCCCAAAAATTGAGAGACCAAAACGCCTATACATTTTTAGCGGACGGAGAAACGGAGTCGGGGCGCTTAACCTATGGGGAATTAGACCAACAAGCGAAAGCGATCGCCACAGAAATTCGTCGGCACGTCCCCCCCGGAACCCATGTATTAGTAGTGTATCCTTACACGGCGGGACTAGAATTTATCGCGGCTTTTTTTGGCTGTCTGTATGCGGGGGTAGTGGCGGTGACGGATAACCCACCCCGGTCTAGCCAAGGATTAGGAAAACTGCAAGAACGCATGGAATTATCAGAGGCGAAAATAGCGCTAACGAGTAAACCGCTGCTATCCCATATACAAGGACTATTAAAAAAAGTCCCGGAATTAGGGCCGAAATTCGAGCAACTCCCCTGGATAACTACAGACACCCTAAACCCGAACCTAGGAGAGTCCTGGTCTCCGCCAGACATCAACCCGGAAACCCTAGCATTTCTGCAATATACTTCGGGTTCTACGGGAACACCAAAAGGAGTGATGGTGACTCACCAAAACGTCCTACACAACTCGGAAATTATTGATCAAGCCTTTGAACATACCGAGGAAAGTCAAGGCTTGATCTGGCTACCCCTATTCCACGATATGGGACTTATTGGGGGGGTCATTCAACCGCTATATGGTGGTTTTCCGGTAACGTTAATGTCTCCGGTGGCGCTGGTACAGAAACCAATGAACTGGTTAAAAGCGATATCTCGGTACGCAGCGACGACGAGCGGGGGGCCGAATTTTGCCTATGATTTACTGTGGCGACAGGCGAGCGCTAGTGATCTCAAAAAATTGGATTTAAGTAGCTGGGAGGTGGCATTTTGTGGGGCTGAACCTATCCGCGCGGAAACTTTAGATAATTTTGCGAAAACGTTCGCTGAGTGCGGTTTTCGGCGGGAGGCTTTTTATCCCTGTTATGGTATGGCGGAGACGACTTTATTTATTTCTGGGGGTCGAAAGGCAGATCTTCCGGTGATTCGCTATGTCGATCGCACGGCTTTGGAGGAGAATAAGGTGGTAGCTGTGGAGAGTGATCATCCTGGCGCGAAAGCTGTGGTGGGCTGTGGTCGCGGTTGGCTAGGGGATGAAATTGCTATTGCTAACCCGGAAACGCTCACCCGTTGTGCTGAGGGAGAAGTAGGGGAAATTTGGTTGCGTGGCGGGGGTATTGGTTTGGGTTATTGGAATAACCCCTCGGAAAGCGATCGCACGTTTAAGGCTAAATTAGACAATCAGGGTTCGTTTCTGAGGACGGGTGATCTGGGGTTTTGGCAGAATGGGGAATTATTTATTACGGGTAGAATGAAGGAGATGATGATTCTCTGGGGTCGCAACCATTATCCCCAACATATTGAACAAACTTTGGAAACTTGTCATKATCAGTTACGTCCTGGCTGTGGGGCGGCTTTTTCGATTGAAGTTGAGGAGGAAGAACGTCTGGTGATCGCTTATGAGGTACAACGGCAATTTCTGCGAAAGCTGAATGTGGAGGAGGTTATTGGGGCTATCCGTGAAGCGATCGCTGATCAGCATCTGGCGGATGTTTTTGCGGTAGTATTACTGAAGACTGGAACTCTCCCGAAAACTACCAGCGGTAAGGTTCAACGCCAAGTCTGTCGCCGTCAGTTTCTCGCGGGGACTCTGGAGGTGGTCGGACAATGGCAATATGAAAACTTGCAACAAAGCAATATTTCCGATCTGGTGCGGCGAGAGGGAGTTAACAGTTAATCAACAAAGATCAACCAGCTTAGGCCAGGCGATCGCAACCAGATCTCTTTGGTTGCCCCTGGTCTTGTATAATTAAATATACCTATACTATTATATAGGTGATTAATCAAATCAGGAAAAGTGCTATTTATGACTGAAGTAGGGTTACAGAGCAATTTTAAAGATAAACTGCGAAATTTCTTAGTTTATGGCATTGGGGAACCGATATTAAGAGGGTTAGAAACATCGATTGGTAAATCTTCCAAAATTGGGGATACGGCATTTTTTGACGCTGCCAAATACCCGGAAAATTTCCAATGGGTGGAGCTGTTAGAAAGCCATTGGCATTTAATCCGCGAGGAGGTAGACGAACTGTTAAAATATCGGGATGATTTGCCTAATTTTCAGGATATTTCGCCGGATCAAGCCTATAATGCGAGTACCGATAATCTGTGGAAAACGTACTGTTTATATGGCTATGGAATTAAATCGGCGGAAAGCTGCGATCGCTGTCCGCAAACGGCGGAAATTATCCAAAAAATACCCGGTTTAAAAACGGCATTTTTCTCGATATTATTGCCGGGTAAACATATCCCGGAACATCGAGGACCTTACAAGGGGGTAATTCGGTGTTTATTAGGTTTAAAAGTGCCGGAGCCTAGGGAAAAATGCCGCCTGCGAGTAGGGGATGAAATCCGGCATTGGGAAGAGGGAAAATGTATGTTATTTGATGATTCATTTCCCCATGAGGTGTGGAATGAAACTGATGGAATTCGGGTAGTATTATTCTTGGATATTGTGCGACCATTAAAGTTTCCTTTTTCGGCGGTTAATCAGTTATTGATTAAAGTAATTGCGGCTTCTCCATACATTCAGGAAGCGACGGCGAATCAGAAAAAATGGAACGATCGCCTAGACCAAGTATGGCAGAGAGATCCACAAAATTCCCGACAGTAACCCGGGGTAATTTATCGCCAGTATAATGATTAATCAAAAAACGGCGTAAACTTGAAGCGGGCTATAAGCCTGTAGACTCTAGGGATGTAATTATAGTCCCTAGGGTCAGCCGGAAAAGATGATGTCAGCATCCAATCAACAAAAAAGTTGCCAAAAAATTAAAATAGGTTATATTATCCAAGAGACCGGAAACTTTTTCGCTTACTCAATCACTTATTAAGACTTAATGACTGCTTTCCAACATCCGTTTGATGCAGCAACGTTAATGGAAATATTAAAGGGTCGATCCATCCATCAACCCCATCAAGTTGCTTATAAATTTTTAGTGGATGGAGAAACTGAAACCATCAGTTTAACCTACCAAAAGTTAGACAGAATATGTCGAGCGATCGCCGCCCATCTCCAAAGCATCAGCGAACGGGGAGAGAGAGCATTACTACTATACCAACCGGGCATAGATTATATTACGGCATTTTTTGGCTGTTTGTATGCAGGTATAGTACCAATTCCGGCCTATCCGCCGCGCCCCAACCGCTCGCTGTCCAGGATTATGGGTATCTTAGAAGACGCGGACTCTCACCTAGCCCTAACCACAGAATCTGTGCTACCGAGTCTACAGCGGCAATTTGGGGAGGTTTGGGAACTACAGAAACTGAACTGGGTAGCTACCGATCAGATAGGGGAAAGTTGGAGCGATCGCTATGAGGCTGTAAGCATCGACCCGGAGAGTTTAGCGTTTTTACAATATACATCAGGTTCAACGGCAACCCCGAAAGGGGTAATGATCAGCCACGAGAACCTGATGCACAATTCGGGCTGGATTTATGAGAAATTCGGCCACAACAAGGACAGCATAGGGATGATCTGGCTACCGCCCTATCACGATATGGGGTTAATTGGGGGGATTATCCAGCCCCTATATGGAGGATTTCCGGTGGTGTTAATGTCTCCGCTAATGTTCCTACAACGTCCTATCAGGTGGCTAGAAGCGATATCAAGACATGGTGCGACTACCAGCGGGGGGTCAAACTTTGCTTATGATTTGTGCGTGCGCCGAGTCACGCCAGACCAAATAGAAACCCTAGACCTGAGTAGTTGGGATTTAGCTTTTAATGGGGCTGAACCGATATCCCATGAAGTGCTAGAAAAATTTGCCCGCACTTTTGCTAGTTGTGGATTTAATGCCCAGGCTTTCTATCCCTGCTATGGTATGGCGGAGGCTACCCTAATCGTCAGTGGCGGCGATAAAACTCAACTACCGACGTTGAAAACGATTCAAGCATCATCCCTAGAACAACATCAGGCGATCGCCACCAATGGTCACACAGACAACACTCGTACAGTAGTAGGCTGTGGCTCAAGTTTGGAAGATCAGGCGATCGCCATTGTGGACCCATCCACGGGGATACCCTGTGAACCCGGACAGGTAGGAGAAATTTGGGTATCAGGACCAAGTATCGCCCAAGGTTACTGGAATCGACCATCAGAAACCGAGTCCATCTTTAGTCAATATCTAGCCACCACCGGAGAAGGACCATTTTTGCGGACTGGAGATTTAGGCTTCATCGAAAACGGCGAACTATTTATTACTGGTCGCCTGAAAGATGTAATTATCATTAACGGCCGCAACCATTATCCCCAAGACATAGAATGGACGGTTGAACAAAGTCACCCCTTGATCCGTCCTAGTTGTGCAGCAGGATTTTCCGTAGATATAGGGGGGGAAGAAAGGTTAGTGGTGATTGCAGAAGTAGAACGCTACTATTGGAAACGGCAATCTAGTCCTAGTCGTGAAACCTCAAGGGGTGTTTCCAGGGAGGAATCCTTTAGCACCAAGGATCTAATTCAATCAATCCGCCGTGCCGTTTCCCAAAACCATGATTTGCAAGTTTATACTACCTTGCTACTAAAACCTGGAAGCATTCCCAAAACATCAAGTGGTAAGATCCAACGTCATGCTTGCCGTGCTGGTTTCCTAGCGGGGACTTTGGAGGTAGTCGAAGACTGAACTTATTGTGTCCGTTAGAGGTAACAGAAACAGCAAAGGATTGATCAGATCGGCTTCGTGGCACAATAACCGTCTAGGTGCGATTTAAGATTCACCGCCGACGGGCTGCCTAATCTGCCCCGGAATCTTGCATAGCCAGCCTAAAATGTGATGGAGGAGTGAATAGTGCAAGTGTTGAACCACTCTTGGAATGGAAAAGATATTGACCAACTGGGTAGCCAATCTAAATCGCCTAAGTCTGTGGGGTTGTCCCCTGATGCGGAAGCGATCCAAGGTTGGTTAATTAACCAACTAGCCCAGAGATTGGGGTTAAATGCAGATGAGATTGATGTTGATGAAGATTTTGCCAATTACGGCCTTAATTCTATTGAGGCGGTTAATTTATCTGGAGATCTGGAAAATCAATTTGGACGTAGACTTCCCCCTACCTTGCTCTGGGATTATCCCACGATTAAGGCGATCGCTGATTATCTAGCCCAGGATACTACCCCTATGGCGACAGCTTTCAGCAGCGGTCAGTCTGTGAGTCCACAACAGGCACAGCAACTACTGGAAAGACTTAACCAAATGTCTGATGCTGAAGTAGACTCCCTGCTGAATTCAATGTTGTCTGAACAGGAAAATCATTAATGACCAATATATCCGATCGCACCGCTAACCTTTCACCACAACAAAAACGGGATCTCCTAGCCGAATTGTTGCGCCAAAGAGCCACGACCCAAACCCTACCTGATATTCCGCCGGAATACTATCGGTTTGAACTGTATCCAGAATACCTGAAAATCAAACAGCAACAACAGGAAATCGCGGCTCTGGGGATTGATAACCCCTTTTTTACCCCCCAAGAAGGTATCGCCAGCAACACGACGATTATTAACGGTCGTGAGTTAATTAACTATGCTACCTATAACTATTTGGGGATGTCTGGTGATCCGATAGTTTCCCAAGCTACGAAGGATGCTATAGACCGCTATGGTACATCGGCTTCCGCCAGCCGCCTGCTTTCGGGTGAAAAACCTATTCATCGGGAGTTAGAAAAGGCGATCGCCAATTTTATCGGCACCCAAGACAGCATCGTTTATGTTGGCGGTCATGCTACCAATGTCACCACCGTTGGTCATCTGTTTGGACAAAATGACCTGATTCTCCATGATGTCCTCAGCCATAATAGTCTATTACAAGGCTGTTTGCTTTCGGGAGCCACTACTATTGCTTTTCCCCATAATGATTGGGAAAGCCTGCGCCGAATTCTCCAAGACCGCCGCCACCGTTATAGACGGACTTTAATCCTGATAGAAGGCATTTATAGCACTGATGGTGATATTCCTGAGCTACCCAGGTTTATTGAGTTAAAACAAGAATATAAAGCCTTTCTGATGGTGGATGAAGCCCATTCTATTGGGGTATTAGGTCAACAGGGCAGAGGCCTGAGTGAACACTTTGGCGTTAACCCCAATGATGTAGATTTGTGGATGGGAACCCTGAGCAAATCTTTCGCTAGTTGTGGGGGATATATTGCGGGGTCTAGTGCCTTGGTGGAATACTTGAAATATACGGCCCCCGGTTTTGTCTACAGCGTGGGTATTTCGCCACCTAACGCGGCATCGGTTTTGGCTTCGATTAATGTGTTAACATCAGAACCAGAACGGGTGCAAAGACTGCGCGATCGTGGTCAATTGTTCCTGAATCTCGCTAAACAACATAATTTAAACACAGGAACCAGCAAAGATTCGCCCATTATTCCGATTATTGTGGGCGATTCCCTGGCTTCTGTGCAACTGTCCCAAAATCTGTTTCATAGGGGTATTAACGTCCCGTTTATGTTCTATCCTTCGGTTCCTCAAAATGCAGCCCGTCTGCGTTTTTTTGTGACCTGTCAGCATACGGAAGAACAAATTCATCAAACTGTGGAAATTATCACGGAAGAAATCGCAAAAATGGCGGTTTCTTAAAAGTCTGAGATACCATCCAATTCCTATCTAATTTATCGTTAATCCGGTGCATTATTCCATGAGAGTTTACTAATTTATCCAGTGTTTCCTAGAACCTTCTGGTCCTACGACAAAATTCTGGAACTGGTTGATCGCAAAGTCCTGTTACCTCCCCTAGGGCTGATCACCGTAGCCGCAATTTTGCCCCAAGAATGGGAATTTAAGCTGGTCGATCGCAATGTGCGATCAGTCACAGAAGCAGAATGGGAATGGGCAGAATTAGTGATTTTGTCGGCCATGATCGTCCAAAAAAATGATTTCCTTGCCCAAATTCAGGAAGCCAAAAAACGCGGCAAAATGGTCGCTGTTGGGGGGCCTTTCCCGACCGCACTCCCCCACGAAGCCGAAAAAATGGGGGCTGATTTTCTAGTGCTAGACGAGGGAGAAATTACCCTCCCTATGTTTGTAGCAGCCCTGGAAAGAGGGGAAACTCAGGGAATATTACGCGCCGCTAATGGCGAAAAACCTGATGTCACTAATACCCCAATTCCTAGGTTTGATTTGTTGGAGAAACAAGCCTATGATATGATGGCTTTACAATTCTCCAGGGGCTGCCCGTTTCAGTGCGAATTCTGCGATATTATTGTACTATATGGTCGCAAACCTCGCACGAAAGCGCCGGAGCAGTTAGTGGCGGAACTAGATCGCCTCCTGGAACTAGGATTTACTCAAACTATCTTTTTAGTTGATGATAACTTCATTGGGAATAAACGCAATGTAAAATTGCTGCTTCCGGTGTTGAAAGAATGGATGGAAAAAAATAACTATCCCTTCCGTATGATGACAGAAGCATCAGTTGATCTCGCCCAAGACCAAGAATTAATGAACATGATGGTAGAGGCGAATTTCTATGCGGTTTTCCTGGGAATTGAAACCCCGGACGAAGCTAGTCTCGCGCTGACTAAAAAATTCCAAAATACCCGTAATTCCCTAGTTGATGCTGTGGATAATATTACCAGGTCGGGGCTGCGGGTGATGGCTGGTTTTATTATTGGTTTTGATGGGGAAAAATCTGGGGCGGGCGATCGCATTATCCAATTTGTAGAAACTACGGCTATTCCAGTGGCTATGTTTAGTATGCTACAAGTTCTCCCTAATACGGGATTATGGCATCGTTTAAAGAAAGAAGGGAGACTGCTGGAAGGATCGGAAACCGCCAATATTAACCAGACTACTCTGATGAATTTTGTTCCGACTCGTCCCATTGAGGAAATTGCACAGGAATATATAGACGGTTTTTGGAAACTATACGATCCGCAAGTGTTTCTCGATCGCACCCACCGCTATTATCTGAAACTGGGCGCACCTCGTCGGAAAAAAGCCGGGGGAAGAACCCTAAGTTGGAAAACTATAAAAGCCTTGTCAATTCTGCTGTGGCGACAGGGAGTAGTCCGCAAAACTCGCTGGACTTTTTGGATTTATCTACTGGATATTATCCGTAAAAATCCCGGTGTTGTGGAAATGTATCTAGTCATGTGCGCTCACTTTGAACACTTCTACGACTATCGAAAAGAAGTGCGCCAGCAAATCGAATCACAACTGGCTGAATATGTTAAGAAAAAACAGGAGTTAGAATTGCTCAAAGTAGCTTAACTCCAATCCGGCGGGTTGGGGTGGTAATCACGACTACCCCTTAACCCGTTTCCAGGAAGCTCTGGCTGATAGTCTAAGACACCTGGGGGCTTTTGTGATGAAAAACACCAGCCGATAGGATAAGATATAGATAGAGTCTATATTATGATCATTTACGCAAAACTCGGCGATGAATAACCTAGGTATGGAAAGGATGCGGCTACAGTCCCATCGACAAATCAAACGGTTTATAGAACATCACGAACAGCGTTATAACCTGCTATCAAAGACGGTTAATAAACAGGCTACCTGTAAATTTAACGCTAACTCAGCATTTTTGCTATGTGCTGTTAATCCTACAGGTCCCTGTTCTAGCTGTAATCATTATCAACCGAAACAACCCTAATTAATAAACAGATTCTGATAAATGTTTAGAGACTGTTCCCGGGTTTGGGGATGGCTCTAATGTGTCTTCTGACTGTTCGATCGCCTGAGTTTCTCGATCTAAAACCGCTACAATGCGAACGTAGATTTCCTGTGCTTGTGTGGGAGAGTCGCCAATACAGGTTAAACCGAGTTTCCCGAATTGAGACAGACAGCCGATTAAGTGAAACACGGTTCCGGTTTCTGTTCGATTGTTAAAATGCAGATGATATTGGGCGATAATATCCATTAAATCATTGGGTAAAAGACCTCGATAATGATGGTTCTGAAGATTATCTGAGGCGATATAGTATTTGGGTTGTTTATGCTGACTATAGAATAAGCCAGTATGGCGATCGTATTGACCATTAGTTAATAATTGGAGGGTCATAAAGGGATGAGTTGTGCCACCTCGCCGCAGGTTAATTTCAATGGCTTGGAGTTCCCATTGAGCCTCTGGTGTATGTGGTGGACGAACGGCAATAAAATCTAAACCAAATCTTTCGAGGGCTCCTTTTTGGGCTAAGATTTTACCAACTTTTTCGCCTAAGTCTTGCAGTTGTAATCGATAGGCTGGGTCAGCGGGGAAACTACAACCCTGGAAAATTTGACCATCTGGACCTCCGAGAATTTGATCATGGGTAGATAGAACTTGTACCTCCCCGGAAGGGTAAATCTGACATTGAACACTGGGCGATCGCTTAATGTCTCCTTCGATAAAGGCTTCGACAATTGCGCCTAAGTCGGGAATTCTGCTACGGAAACTCGACCAGGTTTCATGGCTGGCTTGAAAACTTAAATTCACGAAGCGATCGCGAATTTTGGCGATCCTTTGATGGGGGGGAATGTCGCCAATTCCTTGGAGGTTAAGGATAGCATTGCCTTCGCCAGAAAAGCCTTCATTGAGCTTAATTACTGCTCGTTTTAACTGGGGTTGTCGTTCCCATAAAGCGTTAACTTCTGCGGCTAAAGCTGTTTCATTCCAGACTAATTGACTGCCGTCTGGGTGGGGAATATTGGCTTGTGCGAAAATCTGACGACTGCCGCTTTTGGTTCCCCAGTAGGCTAAATCTGGGTCAGAAGCCCAGAGGGGAATTTGTAATTTAACTGATAATTCTCGTTCCCATTGAGTAGAGTTAAAACAGACCATATAGGTGCGTTTAGGTCGCAAAACTTGGCGTATTCTTTCGACTAACCGGGGACGTTCTAGGATTTTTTCGGTGAGGGATCGATTAGAGGAATCGTAGGTAGAAAATAATAGTAGGCGATCGCGGGCGTGAGAAAAGGGAATCCCAGGCATTAAATGCAGATAATAGTCAATAACGCTGGGGTGAAGGGGTTGGGAGGTGACATAAATTAATCTAACTCTAGGATTTCGTAAACGAGTCAGAGAAAACAGAAATCTCTCCTCATACTGATGAACTCCGGGAATTTTCTGCTGTTGCTGCTGATCTAAGGTGAGGGATGGAATGACTAATACATCAAAATCCTCAAATCTCAGGTTTCCCCCTTGACTGAAAGACTCTCGGAGTTGATGTTGCAATGCTTGAAACTGATTTACTATTTCCGGTGGCGATCGATAATCTTCGGTCA
>NZ_PKGG01000024.1:0-39068 GCF_046480465.1 Arthrospira sp. PCC 8006 | reverse complement strand
GACNCCCATAGGGANCCAGGTAGNCGGNCTGATATCTTTGTACATTGATAGGAGTATCGTTGTACATTGATAACCTAGTGGGTTCCCCCTACGGATACCTACGGCTATCGTGTTGATTTTGAAACATACCCTCCCCACCAACCGAAACAAACACTCTTGGGGGTGCGACCGABGGGATAGCAGTCAATGGTTCGTAACGAACCGATAGGCTTGCCATTGACGGGTATCACAAGGGAGTTACCCTATCGGTGTTTGGTTGGGGGGTGGTATGGGTATTTGACAGATTGATTAAGTTGTGCTTGTTGACTGAGTAATCAACCTGTTGACAGAATTATTTTCCTGTGCTAGGACTAGATTGTGAGTAATATCTGAGTAACTCAATAGGATATAGGGGTTGAGTAATAACCCGCTATCGCTGTCAGGATAAGGGTTTATAGTTAACGCGCCCTGAAGGACTTGAACCCACTATATAGCCTATAACCCCTATTCTACCGTTACTTAGGTGTTACTCAAAACCATAGCAGGATCCATCAATCTGTAGCCATAAAATAACCCCTAGGGGTTTAATCTAGGGGTGTTAATTTATGAAAGGTTGACGATTAGATTAATCTATCTGATAGATAACTCTGAGAAATAATTTAGCTTCTGGAGCATCAATATCAACCCCTAACGCTGTTAACCGTTCTATAGCCACGTTCAATGGTATAGGTAACTTAGAAACCCCTTTGAGGACTTCTAAGGTAGCGTCAATGCCTTCCGTCTTGTATTTACCCTCATTGACGATTGTGCTATGTCCCATAAGTCTTGCTCGCAACTCAATAGGCAATCCATACTTTTCACCTAACAGGTTGTACAGTCTACGAAAAGCATATTTTTGAGTTACGGGACATTTCATAGAAAAAATGCGTTTGGTAAATGTTCCATCAAATCCTCCGATTATGGTTCTGGGTTGACTGCCTTTTTTTGGGCTATATTCTGGTAACAACGGCCGTTTCAATTCTAGGAAATCAAACATATCAAGGCTAGGTATTGGGGCTACAACCCGTCCACCTGTTTTAATACTCACTTTCCTACCTTCTGCGTCAGTAAAGTAAACATAGTCACCTAGCACCAAGTAATTATCCTGATTATCGGGGTCTGATAGTGCTTTGATGATTACGCCATCTTCAGTTACAAATGGCTTAGTTAGATTAACAGCGGCGGCTATCTCGGTAGGTCTTAACCCGTACATTACTGCCATACCAGTCACCCATAACCAGCTATGCCTTGTTGATTGATGTTGGTGATTTTTAATAGTATAGGCTTCTTGTTTGGCGCTATACCACCAATCCTTAAAGGCATCGATGCCTATCCGTTGTTTCTTTTTGAATTGCGTTTGTTTGGGGTCAATAGGTTCAAGCTTTTTAAGTAAGTGTTCTTTGTTAGGTGATTTCTTAGCTATGGCTTTTAAGATGTAGTAACGTTCCTTGAAAGTTTTGGAGCCTATTAATCGCTCTCCATTCTGCAAGGGAATATATAGCATAGCCTTAAAACTCTCCCAGCTAGGATATTCATCCCAGTTAGGAAACAACTTGAAAAATACCTCTTTAGTAGTCTCGTAAGACACTAAGTCACTAGCGATATCGCGGGAACGCTTCCGACCTGTGTTGCGGTTGTACCCCGCAAAATACTCATCCTCAATTTGTTTAAAGATGTCCCGATAGGTTATCAGATTATCCTCAATCTGATTTTTCCCTAGGATGGTTTTATCGTACCAATCCCAAAATTCACTAGCGCTAGTGATAGTCCCTAGGGCTTCTGATACCAGTTTAGCTTTCTTAACCCCGTCTATCACCCCTTCTGGAGTACATTCAAGGTTAGCCGTTTTGGGTAGCCGTTTYCCGGTAGRTGGTTGCTTAAACTGCAATAGTAGATTGTACCTAGCCCCGGACTTTTGTAGTTTGAGTGTCACTCCTTTGGGACATTCCCCTTTAAAGTCTTGATAGGCTTTCAAGAATCTAGCGTAACTCTCATCGTAGTTGCCCTTTCCCCCTACTGTAGGGGTATCAGTAGCGTTACTCATTTTTTACTCACTTGTTACTCTGTTATGGCTTTGAGTAACACCTAAGTAACGGTAGAATAGGGGTTGTAGGCTATATAGACGCTTAACAACCATCTAGCGATCGCTAATAAGCCAAAGGCTGATTTGTTTGAGGTGGCGAAGACCAGGGAGGATTGACAATCGAGGAAAGTTCTCGCCCCGTAGCCGGACGCGGCTCTGCCGGTTGTACATATATAATATTATCTGGCGTAGGAATTTCCAAACCCGCATCAGGATCTTGAGCTGATTCTACAATAGTATGTTTGAGTATTTCCTTAGCCAGCCGCAGTTGTTGCTCTTGTTGTCGCAGATGTTCTAGTCTCGGATATTCTCCTGTCCAGCGAGACTCCCCATAAACCTTCAGCCCATAGAAAGTCATAGCACCTCCCATCAACACACAGGCTGCCACCGATGATATTTGTTTCACCGTAATTAGGCCCTTCAACCATAGCGGTAGTTCCTGCCGCCTAGGCAGCACTTCCACCACTGTTGTAGTTTTAGCCTCTATCGTCCTAATGGGAGATTCCTCCCGGGAGTAGGGAGTCGGTTTGACCATCCGGTTCTGACGAATGCGATCGAGAGGAATCACATTGTGAGACTTTCGGACCTGTACAAAAGGATTCACCTCGACCCGTTTACTGGGGCGGCGGGGTTTAAAGGCAACAGTCATCACTTACACCTGATCACAATGTTAGTTAGTTAGTTTTGCTCAGACCTTTCAGGCAACCACAAAAACATTAGGGTTATTGTACCACAGATGATATGCTCTGGTGTATCTTGAACCCTGAATTTTGGCTGATAAATGTCCCAAGTTTCACCCAACTTTGTATACTTGTGTTAAATTAGCCCCTAATCCAAATGCCCGATTCTGTAACGGCAATACTTAGGCGGAAACTCCTAGGACGCGATCGCGGCTCAAATTCACCGAGCAATTAGCCAATTGGCGATCGAGGAATTAAGGCTGATTGGAACCGATGATCTAGCTTACAGTTGACCAATGTGGTTGTGTGCTGCCTCCAGAACACACACCGAAAGCTGGCTGGCTACCCCATAGCCTAAATGCCTTTTTCGATCTAGGGACTGTAGGTTCAGAACCGCGTTTCTGTGCTGGCAGTCGAAGAAATCCCATTAAATTGAATTTGTGGGAGTGTTAACTCTAGTAATCTTTTTGTTGTAGAGCGTTTGATATCCATGACCATAGCATTAGATCAGATTGACAAGATTGTTTGGAACCATCACCACGACCCCTTTGAAGTCCTAGGCCCCCATCAAATTGAGAAAGATGGAAAAAGCCTATGGGCCGTGCGAGCCTATCTCCCCACCGCTGATGCAGCATGGGTTGTACTACCCGAAGAACGGAAAGAGTACCCCATGTACTCCGTTCATAACCCCCACTTCTTCGAGTGTGTTATTGATATTCCCGAACTGAAAAACTATAAACTGCGCTTCAAGGAAGGAGAACACGAGCGCGTCACCCACGACCCCTATGCTTTCCGTTCCCCCAAATTAACCGATTTTGATATTCACCTATTCACCGAAGGTAATCACCATCGTATTTACGAAAAACTCGGCGCTCACCCCATGAACCTAAATGGCGTGGATGGCGTCTACTTTGCCGTTTGGGCTCCCAACGCTCGCAACGTCTCAATTCTGGGGAACTTTAACCACTGGGATGGTCGCAAACACCAAATGCGGAAATTTGGTAACGGAGTCTGGGAACTCTTTATTCCTGAAATTGGCGCAGGAGAAGCCTACAAATACGAAATCAAAAACTTCGAGGGTCACATTTACGAAAAATCCGACCCCTACGGCTTCCAACAGGAAGTCCGACCCAAAACCGCTTCAATTGTAGCTGAGTTAAATAACTACAAGTGGAACGATGACGAATGGATGGAAAAGCGGCGGAACACCGACCCCCTCGACCACCCCGTCTCCGTTTATGAATGTCACCTAGGTTCTTGGAATCGCGCTCCCTTTTCTGAACCCCACACATTACCCGATGGAACCGTTGAGCCTCCAGTCCAAGCCGTAGAACTTGATCCTGGTAGTCGGTTCTTTACCTATCGGGAAATGGCCGATCAAATGATTCCCTACGTCAAAGAACTAGGTTTTACCCATATCGAAATTCTACCAGTTGCCGAACACCCCTTTGATGGCTCCTGGGGTTATCAGGTTACAGGCTACTATGCTCCCACTTCCCGATTTGGCACCCCCGAAGATTTTATGTACTTCGTAGATAAGTGTCACCAAAACGGTATTGGGATAATCGTGGACTGGGTACCTGGTCACTTCCCCAAAGACGGTCACGGGTTAGCATTCTTTGACGGAACCCACCTTTACGAACACGGAGACCCCCGCAAAGGTGAACACAAAGGATGGGGAACCCTAGTATTTAATTACTCCCGCAATGAAGTCCGTAACTTCCTGGTAGCTAATGCTCTGTTCTGGTTTGAGAAGTATCACATCGATGGCATTCGCGTTGATGCTGTCGCTTCCATGCTTTACCTCAACTATTGTCGCGAAGATGGGGAATGGGTCGCTAACGATTATGGCGGGTGCGAAAATATCGAAGCTGCTGACTTCATTCGCCAGACTAACCATGTCATTTTTAGCTACTTCCCTGGTATCCTCTCCATTGCTGAAGAATCCACTTCCTGGCCAATGGTTTCCTGGCCTACCTATGTCGGTGGCTTAGGCTTTAACCTCAAGTGGAACATGGGTTGGATGCACGATATGTTGGATTATTTCCACATGGACCCCTGGTTCCGCCAGTTCCACCAAAATAACATTACCTTTAGTATGTGGTATCACCACAGCGAGAATTTCATGTTAGCCTTGTCCCATGATGAGGTCGTACATGGTAAAAGCAATATCCTCGGTAAAATGCCAGGGGATGATTGGCAAAAATTTGCTAATGTCCGGGCTTTATTTACCTATATGTTTGCTCACCCTGGCAAGAAAACTATCTTTATGGGGATGGAGTTTGCTCAATGGAAGGAGTGGAATGCTTGGGGAACCTTGGAATGGGAAATGTTGCAGTTTGATGCACACAAAGGGATTCAGCGCTTTTTTAAAGATATAAATACTCTCTACCGCAGTGAACCCGCCCTCTATGACCAGGATTTTGCGGAAGCCGGGTTCCAGTGGGTTGATTGTACCGATAATCGCCATAGCGTGGTCTCTTTTATCCGCCGCTCTAAAGATACCGATGAGTTCGTAGTGGTGGTTTGTAATTTCACCCCCCAACCCCATAGCCATTACCGCGTCGGCGTTCCCGAAGTCGGCTTCTATACGGAATTGTTTAATAGCGATTCTGGCGAATACGGCGGCAGCAATATGGGTAATTTGGGCGGAAAATGGACTGATGAGTGGTGGTTCCATAATTATCCCCAATCCCTTGATTTGTGTCTGCCTCCTCTCGGCGTGCTGATTCTCAAGTTGGATAAAGAGAAAACTGCTAAGGCTTTTCAGCAGTCGGAAACTGATGATGGTGAATAAGTCTAATTAAGACATTGTGACAACAGAAAACCTGGTTTCTTTGCCGAAGCCGGGTTTTCAGTTTTTGGTCATCAAATATCAACCAGTGCGTCGGTCTGTCTTTCCTGCTCAACCATACTCTCAACCCTCACCCCCAACTCCTTTCCCATACCGGGACAGGGGAGTTCAAAAATTGCTCAATTATTTCTCCCACCAGAAAAAAGGAGAGTAGTTCATGAATCCTTATTTATGATATCATAGCCAGAAAGTTTTTATTATCCATAAAGAAACAGTCTCTAGTATGAACCTATGCGTCAATGTCTCAACCCCGACTGTCTCCAGCCTAACCTTGATACTTCCCAATTTTGCCAAAAGTGCGGTAACAAGTTACTCCTGCGAGAAAGGTATGCGCCCCAGTCAATTTTAGGACAAGGCGGTTTTGGTCGGACATTTCTGGCTATTGACGAAGATAAACCCTCAAAACCCTATTGTGTAATTAAGCAATTCCTCCCCCAAGCTCAAGGAACAGACAGTACCGAAAAGGCTTCTCAATTATTTGCACAAGAAGCACAACGTTTAGAACAACTGGGCAAACATCCCCAAATTCCCGAATTAATGGCTTATTTCACCACAGATAATCGTCAATATTTGGTTCAGGAGTTTGTCGAAGGGGAAACCCTAAAATCTGAGTTAGATCAAAACGGTTTTTTTTCACCAACCCAGGTGAGAGGATTATTAATAGGACTGTTGAAAATCTTAAAGTTTGTTCATGGTCAGCAGGTAATTCACAGAGATATTAAACCAGAGAATATCATTCGCCGCCGTAGTGATAATAAGTTATTTTTAGTAGATTTTGGGGCAGCTAAGGTCGTCCAACAACAGCAGCGCACAGCTACTGGAACAATTATCGGTTCGGCGGAATATTGCGCCCCGGAGCAGTCTATGGGGAAAGCTGTATTTATGAGTGATTTATATAGTTTAGGGGTAACTTGTCTGCATTTATTAACAGGAGTTAGCCCCTTTGATTTATATGACCCGATGAATGGAAAATGGGTGTGGCGAGATTCATTGAATGGGAATGTTGTCAGTGATGAATTGGGTAATATTTTGGATAAGTTAGCAAATCCTATACCAAAACACCGTTATCAGTCTGTGGAAGAGGTGATGAATGTTGTTAGTCCGCCTCTTCCTCCTAAGCCTGTAGGGGAAGGGGGGGAATTAAAGTCCGCCGTGGGGATGGACTACAGAAGGTTGCGTGACTTACTCGCTGGGGGGAAGTGGAAAGAAGCAGACGAGGAAACAAGGCGCGTTATCTTAGTTGTGGGTAAGCGGGAAGACAAAGGTTGGTTAGATAGTACAACTACTGAGAAATTTCCCTGTAAAGACCTCCGCACTATTGACCAATTATGGCTCAAATATAGCCATGGGCGCTTTGGTTTTTCTGTGCAGCAACGCATCTATAAAAGTTTGGGGGGAACCAAAGAGTGTAACTCAACAATTTGGGAATCTTTTGGAGAAAGGGTAGGATGGAAAAAATCCCAAAATTGGTTGGGTTGGAAAGATATTATTTTTGATATTACTGCACCAGAAGGACACCTTCCTTTGGGTGTTGTTGGTTCATGGAGTATTGGAAATGTGGGTGGTGGATGGGTAGGACATCTTTTATCTCGTGTGGATGGTTGTCAACTCTCTGTTCCACAAGTTATAAATACTGTCCGTCCTGTTTTTCCCCCTAACAATTCTTGTCTACAAAAAACTCTCATGGGGCATTCTAACTCGGTTTATTCCGTAGCATTCAGCCCGGATAATCAAACCCTGGCTAGTGGGAGTTCTGACAAGACTATCAAACTTTGGGATGTGACGACAGGTAAGCTACGCGAGACGCTGACTGGACATTCTGACTGGGTTAGTTCTGTGGCATTCAGCCGGGATGGTCAAACCCTATGTAGTGGGAGTGGGGACAATACTATCAAACTTTGGGATGTGACGACAGGTAAGCTACGCGAGACGCTGACTGGACATCCTGACTGGGTTAGGTCTGTGGCATTCAGTCGGGATGGTCACACTCTGGCTAGTGGGAGTTTTGACAAGACTATCAAACTGTGGGATGTGAGGACAGGTAAGGTTCGCCACACTCTGACTGGGCATTCTGACAGGGTTTATTCTGTGGCATTCAGCCGGGATGGTCAAACTCTGGCTAGTGGGAGTTCTGACAAGACTATTAAACTGTGGGAGGTGAAGACAGGTAAGCTACGCGAGACGCTGACTGGACATTCTGACTGGGTTAGGTCTGTAGCATTCAGCCGGGATGGTAAAACCCTGGCTAGTGCCAGTTTTGACAAGACTGTCAAACTTTGGGATGTGAGAACAGGCCAGCTCCGACACACGCTAACTGGACATTATGGCTGGGTTTGGTCTGTAGCATTCAGCCGGGATGGTCAAACTCTGGCTAGTGGGAGTCTTGACAACACTATCAAACTTTGGGATGTGAGGACAGGTAAGCTGCGACACACGCTGACTGGACATTCTGACCCGGTTAATTCTGTGGCATTTAGCCAAGATGGTCAAACGCTGGCTAGTGGCAGTGGTGACAACACTATCAAACTTTGGTGGTCATTGTGATATGACTAACTCCAATGGGTAGCATGGAAGGGGGATATATTTGTTGATCAAACCCATTCCTAATCAAACCCATGGAGTTTATGAATCTCCCGTTAAGATCCTATAGTGGCGGTAACGGGATGAGTTATCAAAAGGCGAGGGGTTGTTCTATCCAATATTGAAGACTCTGCATTTTCATTTGGGATTTAATTAAGACCCCAGGTTGGCTTTGGATGGGCAGGACAGTTACAATGTCTGTGTCAGCGCAATATTTCAGGTCGTCGTAGGATTCCAGACGTACTAGACGTTGACCATGGCTGGCGGTATTCATGAGTTTATATAGTTGATTTTGCCACTGGTAATAAAGGGCTACAGCACCAAAAACTTCATCATTGCCCCCTAGGTGATCTATGGGATAACCCATTTCTGAACACAAGCTATGAATAATGGCCCCGGCACAGGCTGTGTCTTCTAGGGAAAAGCTACCTTCCCAACCTGATGCGACTATCCAGATGGTTTCTGGTTTGGTGGTCATTAGATATTCTACGACGGTTCGGCGATTGACTAAAGCTGATGTGATGACTACGGGGGCATTCTGAACTGTCTGGAGGGCGCGGGTCCCGTTAGTGGTGGTCATAAAGAGTCGTTTACCTTCAACTACTTCTGGGGTACAGTTGAGGGGAGAATTACCTAGGTCGCAACCTGGGACTTTTTGCCCGCCCCTTTCTCCAACTCGTAGGCGTTTGTCGGCGGGCCATTTTTCGCTAACTTCCATGAGTTCATCGATATCGCTGAAGACTTGCACTGCTTCGGCACCGGCGTTGAGGGCTGTGGCTATGGTGGTGGTGGCCCGGAGTACATCAACGACGATCGCACAATCGGGAATGCTGTCTGTAGGAGTTAATTCGGGGGTATGGTAAACAAAAATTTTCACGACAGTTATATGTATTAAATTAATACTGACAGTTTATATATTTCCACATCTTTGCTGCAATTTTCCAAGATAAGGACTATGAAATCAATTGCGATCGCTCTCATTTCGACTCTGCTTAGTTTCTCAGGGCCAGTTATGGCGATCGAACCTAGGTCTATATGTCCAGCGGTACTTGAAGCTGAAATTAATGCGATCGCCCTTGACCCCAAATTTTCTCGTTCCCGCTGGGGAATTCTGATTGAGTCCCTAGACTCTGGCCAAGTCTTATATAGTCTGGACTCGGAGCGTTTTTTTCTCCCCGCCTCGACTATTAAACTGTTAACTACTGTAGCGAGTATGGAAACACTAGGGCCGGATTTTCGCATCCGTACTTCTGTTTATAGTAGTGGCAATGGCAATGTTTATATTGTGGGAAGAGGCGACCCTACGATTACTAATACTGAATTGGAAAGTTTAGCCCAACAATTGCGCGATCGTGGCATTTCCCAAATTGATACGTTGGTGGCTAAGGACGGATATTTTCCGGGGATGACTGTCAACCCTAACTGGGAATGGGAAGATGTGCAAGCGGGTTATGGAGCCCCGGTTAATAGCCTGATTTTACATCAAAATTCCCTAGATTTGAAACTATGGCCGACTGAAAATGTGGGTCAACCTTTAAGAGTGACCTGGGTTAGACCTGAACAAGGTATCGGCTGGCAAGTTGATAATCAAACCCGGACTGTTAGCACTACAGAACCGGAATTTGTAGCGATTGGTCGCTCTTTTACGGAACCGATTATTCGGGTGTCTGGGCAGTTGCATATTGGGGCGGAACCAGAAAATGTTTTTGCGGCTGTTATTAATCCCGGTCAAAACTTTTTAGATGGGTTCAAAACTATACTATCACAACAGGAAATATCTGTCAATCGGGGGATACTGGCTAATTATTCTCAGGGTTCGGAACCGGAAGTTGCCTGGGTGGAATCACCGCCATTGTCGGAATTGGTGAGGACTTTAAATATGCAAAGTAATAATGTATTTGCTGAGGCAATTGTCAGGACTTTGGGAGTCCAAAGACGTAGTTCAGATGCGGCCAGTTCGGGATTAAATATGATAGCGGAAGTGCTAGATAATTTAGGGGTGAGTCGGTCAGGATATGTGCTGCGAGATGGTTCTGGTTTGTCTCGTCATAACCTGGCTACTCCGGAAGTTTTAGTGGAAACTTTGCGGGTAATGTGGAACTCTCCCCACTGGGAAATTTATCAAGATGCTATCCCGGTAGCGGGGGTCAGTGGCACTCTGGAAAGACGCTTTCAAGATACGCCTGCACAGGGTCGGGTTTGGGCAAAAACTGGCACTATGAGAGGTATGTCTTCTCTGGCGGGTTATGTAAAATCTGAGAGTTATTCGCCTTTGGCTTTTGCTATTATAGTGAATCAGTCGAATTTATCGACTCAGGAATTACGAGAGGCTATTGATAGGATAGTAGTGGTTTTAACTGGTTTACAATCATGTGATTAGTCCATCAAATTAGAGGTAAAGTTATGGGTAAAAGTCTGGGGGAACTTCAACAGGAATTCCACGGAATTCAGCAGAGATTAAAGGAGGCGATCGCTGAATATCATGCCGTCCGCCTTATCCGGTCAGCTTTTCAGGTAAAATTGATATTTCCTGAAGATAAATCAGCGGCAGCTATCAGCGAATTTCATCGCCAAGAACAACAAGCGATCGCTGACCTGCCAGTTAACTTACAGCATATTGACCAAGATATTAAAGTGGCTGTAATGAAGGTTAAAAATCTGCAAGCAACTCTGTCGGTGAAGCAATCTCAAATCTATCAAGCCCAAGCTCAAATTATCTGGGAAAAATTAATCAAGCAATCAGCTAAAATAAACGAATTATCAGATACCCTAGAGACAGAAATTAAAGCATTGATGGCGATTACAAATGAGTGGGAACCTAGTGACGAATACCTACTTCCTACACCTCCGGTATTGCTGAAGATTTCATCTAGGAGAGTTCCTTATATTTATCAGCATCAAAACTATGTAGAAATTGGTGAAAAATTGCTCGATATACAGCCCGATGAAAGCCCGTAAAACTTTGAGAATATGGGGCTCCCGATATGCTACAATATTATAGGTGCATAACTGTCTGTTCTAATCAATGGACAGCTATCGGTTGTCAGCCTGGCCATCCCCAATTAATTAGGACTGCCAATTTAAGCCTAAGTCATATCTATTTTAACGGTCAATTTTTCCCATGAATAGTAAACAGTATCTGCATCAAAAATTACTAGACCTCGACAACCGAGGCTATAAAGCCTATAAAGATATCTCCGGTGAATATCAATTTCCCGACTTTACTCTAATTATTGATTATGTCCAGGGCGATCCCTTTGCTTCCCCCAGTAAATTGCGGGTGCAAATTCCACCAGCGATCGCTAATTTTCCGCCGCAACTATACCAAAACCCGATCCGAGAAGTGGCGCTAAGAGACTATCTTACCCGACAGTTTGACCGGGCGGCTTATGAAATTAGCAGTCGTCGGGGTACAGGTAAAAGTGGTATGATTGCGATTACCAGGGTTGGTCAGGAAGTGCTGGCGCGGACTTCGGTCTACCTAGTCCAAGTCGCTAACCCGACCCCGAAAACGATAGGAGGGAACCCGGCGCTACAACGGGGGAAACCGATAGCCGCCACCTCGGAAAAAGGCATCGAAATTCGCTTTTTTGTAGGACTCCCAGCCAGGGGTCGCAATATTCTGGGTCGCCAAGCGGCGGCTATGTTATGTGAGGATATTCCGGCTATTGTTGATCGCGCTCTCAAATACGAAAACCTAGACGAAGCCGCCTGTCAGCGTCATGTGGAAACGGTGGAAGATACGGAAAGTCTGCGACAACAATTAGGCGATCGTTCCCTGGTGGCTTTTATTGCTAATGATGCCATTTTACCGCGCCAAAGTGGGGTGAATGACCGCCCATTATCGAGGGAAAATGCGATCGCTTTTCAGTCTCCCCCTTCCTTAGAAGTTGAACTAAACCGACCCAACGGGGGACCGATTAGGGGCTTGGGTATTCCTAGGGGAATTACGCTAATTGTAGGGGGTGGATATCATGGAAAATCGACTCTTCTTAAAGCTATTGAGAGGGGCGTTTATAACCATATTCCTGATGATGGCAGAGAATTTGTGGTGACGGACTCGGCTGCTGTGAAAGTGCGGGCGGAAGATGGTCGCAGTGTGGCGGGGGTGGATATTTCACCTTTTATTAATCAGCTTCCGCAAGGGCGATCGACTACTGATTTTTCGACGGAAAATGCTAGTGGTAGTACATCCCAAGCTGCTAATATTATGGAAGCCTTGGAAGCATTAATTTTGGGAGAAAAACCGACTCCTCCGGTGTTACTGGTAGATGAGGATACGGCGGCGACTAATTTTATGATTCGCGACCGCCGAATGCAGGCTTTAATTGCGAAGGAACAGGAACCGATTACGCCTTTTATTGATAAGGTTAAACAACTTTATGATGATTATGGGGTGTCTACTATTCTGGTGATGGGAGGAAGTGGCGATTATTTTGATGTGGCTGATAGGGTGATAGCTATGGATAATTTTCAGCCAGTGGAATTGACGGAAAAAGCTAAGGCGATCGCGGCTGAATATAGGACGGGTCGCACCTCAGAAGGCGGTCAAAAGTTTGGTAAGATTAAGCCACGGGTTCCCCTAGCCGAAAGTCTTGATCCTAGTCGTGGAAAGCGAGATGTGCGGGTGAAAGTGCGAGATGTGGATGAGGTAACTTTTGGGTCGGAGGATGTGGATTTATCGGCGGTGGAACAGTTGGTTTCTAAAGACCAATTAAGGGCGATCGCTGAGGCGATGGTCTACGCTAAAAACAGATATATTGATGGGGTAAAAACTCTCCCAGAAATTCTTGATGAGATTATGGCAGATATTCAGGAAAAGGGTTTGGATATCATCAGTCCTTTTCCCCAGGGAGATTTAGCTATGTTCCGACGTTTTGAATTGGCGGCAGCTATTAACCGCCTACGAAGTTTGGAGGTGAAATCAGACCAGTGAGCATGACATTAACTATGAAACCCGGTTTCTAGTTGATATCTTGGTGAAGATACAGAAACCCTCACAGAAACCGGGTTTATTTGTTTCTGAGGCGATATGGCATCCGCCACCCGGAAGCGATCGCATCTTTGGGGACTGGCGGAAACCTCACAGAGCGATCGACTTATACGGACAAAATCGGATAAATTAAGGAATTACGCTTAACTAATAGTTAATTGACTTCCTCGTGTCAGGAAACTACTGGAAAGATGACCTTGAAACGATTGTTGCTAACCCTTTTTATGGGTGGCTGTTCCCTGTTGCTAACCTTAAACCTTTCAACCACGGCGATCGCAGATCGTCACCTTACCGATAACCAACACTCCTTTGCTGAAGCCATGACCTGGACTGCCGAAAACTCAGACCCCAAAACCCTAGGATGGATGCAGGGAGCGCCACCGCCTGCCGATAAAATCATCAGGTTTGACGACAGCAGCTATGCCCAATTTCCCCAGTGGCGCTGGACTGTGTGCAATTTCCAACAGTTGATGCCCACCAAAGCCGTTAGCCGTAGACTGTCACAGGTAGCTCCCCTAGAACCTGCTGAAATAAGGGGAATTGACCAGGTTACCTTTATGCCGTTGGGTTCCACTGAGCCCATGACCTGGAAAGAATCCCTGGCCGCGAATTTCACTGACGGTATGCTGGTCATGCACCATGGCAAGGTCGTCTACGAAAGCTATGCTGGCTGCCTAGACCCAGCTAAACGTCATGGAGCCATGTCTATGACCAAGTCCTTTGTTGCCACCCTAGGGGAAATCTTAGTATCTGAAGGGCAACTCGACGAAAACAAGCTGGTGGGAGAATACATCCCGGAACTTACCCAGAGCGCCTTTGGCGATGCCACAGTCCGCCAGGTGATGGATATGACCACTGGGCTCGTGTACCGGGAAGACTATGCCGATCCTGATTCGGAAATCTGGCAACACGCGGCCGCTGGCAATCCCCTGCCAAAACCAGCCGACTATACTGGCCCGAGAACTTATTTTGAATTTTTGCAAACCGTCCAAAAGCAGGGCAACCATGGGGTCAGCTTTGGCTATAAAACCATCAACACGGATGTTTTGGGTTGGTTAATCAGCCGCGTCACCGGAAAACCCGTGACCGAAGTGCTGTCGGAGAAAGTTTGGGGCAAACTGGGCGCTGATCTCGATGCCTACATATCTGTTGATTCTATTGGCACTCCCTTCGCCGGGGGTGGCATGAGTCTCGGACTTCGAGATCTGGCTCGCTTTGGGCAAATGATGCTGAATAATGGCAAAGTCGGCGATGAACAGATTGTACCTACAGAAGCTATTGAGAGTATCCGCAAAGGGGGCGATCGCCGCGCTTTTGCTGATGGCGGTCACGCCTTACTCGACGGGTGGAGTTATCGCAGTATGTGGTGGATTACCCACAATGACCACGGCGCATTCATGGCCAGAGGGGTATATGGTCAGGCTATTTATGTTGACCCTACGGCGGATATGGTCATTGCTCGGTTTGCCTCTTTCCCGGTTGCCAGCAATGCCAAACTTGACCCGACTTCTCTACCGGCCTACGAAGCATTAGCAAATTACCTCATGCAGGTTGACCCAAGCTAGTCAACTACTAAATTGGGGCGAAGTCTCTCAATTGTAGGTTGGGTGAAACCCAACATTAATCAGAGACAGTGGTGTTGGGTTTCGTAACTCCACCCAACCTACTCAACTCCTCTCTCGGCTTGAGCCGCGTCATCAAGATGTGCATTTAGAACTCATTGATCTGAGTGACTTGTTAGCGGCGATCGCCGAGCAGATTCAACCGTTGCAGATTCAACCGTTAGCCGATCTCCAGCAACTTCAGTTCTCAACTCACATCGTCCCCAATCTTCAGATTCAAGGTAGTCCAGACCATCTGATTCGTCTGTTTCTGAATCTGTTGGACAATGCGGTGAAATATACTTCCGCTCAGGGCGAGGTCAATTTAACCGCAGTGGTTCAAGAACATTGTATTGAGATCAGGGTGGGTGATACCGGAATAGGTATCTCGCCAGAGCATTTGCCCCATCTATTTGAGCGCTTTTATCGAGTAGACAAGTCACGTTCTCGCACAATGGGGGGTACGGGGTTAGGACTGGCGATCGCCCAGGAAATTGTCCACCGCCACCAAGGGGCGATCGCAGTCCAGAGCCAACTTGGTCATGGCACAACCTTTACAGTCACCTTTCCCAACTAAAACCCTAGTCAGATGGGCTAAGGGAACTCCAACAAATAAAACCGCCAAAAACCCCACAGGCTCAAGCCTGGGGCTACACGGACAAAGCCTGTCCTGCGCGGGCTCAGGACAGGCCTGCGCGGAGTCAGAGTGTTTTGTTAGGTGCGATCGCATCGGATATGGATGATTTATTTGTGGGAATACCCTAAGACAAAAGAATCACGGCAGAGCGAAGCCCCAGACATGGCATCGTAAGAGCTTTCTTACCCTTTTCTTACGGTTCTCTTACGATTCAAGTACAATAAGTTTAGTTCACCGAAACAGGCTGAACCGGCTGGAACGGTTATTTGCTTTCAGGTGTTGCCCTCAAGCAACGCCGTCAGGAAGGAATGGCGTTTGATGTTCAACCCTAACCAACATAAAAAATGGAGGATGATCACAATGAAATTATGGAAAGCGGCATTGATAACGTTAAGTGGTTTGATCGCTGTCAGTGTGATATCCAATGCTCACGCGCAACAAGACAATTCTTTTACCGGAACAGTGGAGAGGGTGTGGGAAGATGGCTTTCGGTTGAATACAGGCGATCGCTCCGTCCGGGTTGATGCCTGGGAGCTTTGTGGGGACTCTACAGCAAGCCATATCAGTGTAGAGGATCAACTGACGGTCACAGGTGAATTTGAGTTGGGTGAATTTGATGCCTTTTCCATCACCCGTCCTGATGACACAGCGGTTTGCTCCCAGGAAAAGTGATGTGCGGTTGAAATGTGGCAGGTTGATTCGCCGATGGAGGGGAGCAATTTCCCAGAGGGGAATTAAACCAGCCGACTGGAGGAGCAATTGCCCTTCATCGGTCCGGAGAACATCGGCGAAAGCCTCCCCGATGGGGACGCGACGATTATCCCGGGGATAGATTAGTGTAATCGTTTAGGTGAGGGGATAGCGACCCGTTATCTGAAAAAATCGGAGACTTAATTGGGGCGATCAATAGTCAAATGGAACCTCATCATCAAGTTCATTCAACTGATTTTGCCGAACAGATTGATAAGAAAAACAGGGTTTCTGACTGACCGAATGTAGGGGTTTTGCCTGATCACCCTTTTCAGGCGATCGCATTGTTTCCCTACAAATACACCTTGACAGATCTAGAGAAAAAGCACCAAGCCCCTACTACAGGGAACGGACTACAGTTAATACAGTCTGCTCAAAATTGGCGGCAAGGGTACAAAGTCCTTTGACTTTTGTCCAATGCTGGGTAATGTGTGGCGCATGGGCTTGGTAATCTCGCTTGTTTTTCTTGATGCGCTTTCCCTTGGGTAGGTTTGCCAGTCTATTCTCTAGGTTGACATCGCACTCGCCCTTGGCTAGGAGGGTATGCCCTGGAGCGAGTACCGCTGCGGCTAACCAAGTGCCGGAGGACTGGGCAGGCAGGCAAAACAGTGTCCGATCGCCTGGTGTAGCTTGTCCTAACCAGCTTTGAATCACGCTCATTAGAGCAGCCACCGTATCGGCTACGGGAGGACAGGTCTCAGAGCAGGGGAGAGTTCCCCAGTTGTTCTGCTGCGCTAGTTCTGTCACCCCTGCTCCACAGTTGTCATATTGAAAAGTCGATACATCCACATCTACATGAATGATCAGCAAGTCAAAGCCACTCAAAGTGGGGTCAGTATCCAGTGAGCCATTATACCTCTGTTGCGCCGCGTGACACCATTTCAGCACACCGCCCCAACCGCCTCCCATTTGTGGTTGAGTCGCTTCCGGTTGCAGGAGCGTGATGATAAATGGATGGGGTAACACGGCTTTGAGGGCAGCTTGAATCACTTCAAAATCCGTTGGCCCTTCGGCTACTAGGGCAATTTTTAACGGATCAGACATTGGGTAGCGCTCCTAGATGCCCCATGACCCAGAGGCGTGATAGGGGATATTGCTGGTTCAGTTGAGTGAGTTCAGGGGTGAGTGTGAGGCGACGGATACAGGTTTGACCGTTGCTATTGCGCTCTACCACAAATAGGCGCACCTCAGAATCAAGTAAATTCAGACCATCAAGGGCGGCGGGATTATGGGCGGTAAACAGGAGTTGGCGATCGCTCTCATTATCCTGAAGCCAGCCCGAAAGACGGGAAATCAGCCGTGCCAGCAGCCGGGGATTCAGGGCTTGATCCAGATTGTCGATCGCCAGCAGTCGGGGAGCTTGGGGTAAGAGGCACAGCACCGCCGCCAAAATGACATAAAGTGAGCCTTCGCTGGCATCGTAGGCGGTGAGTTCATTGCGGCTTTGGTTCATAAAGCGATCGCTGAATTTCAGGAGGAGCTTAGTCCGAGGCACCTTGGGTGAGAGCAGATTCGTTCCATAGCTGGTGGTTTGGATATCAGCCACCCAGTCAATCAACTCTAGCACTTGCTCGAGAATCTCCTCACCCTCTTCCCCTCTACCCTCTAAATGTTGGCGCAGGGTGGCAAACCCTTCGGCGAGTAGTCCACCGCTCACACCCAGGGGGAGGCGCGATTGTTGGTCCGGGACAATGCCACGCAGAGTGGGAGTGTTAGGGCAGTAAATGGCAAATTCCTGGAGGCGCTGCATCAGTTGAGCCGCCGGATTCTTGGGGTCTATATCCACCAACTGCAAGGCAGCCAAACCAGCTTTGGGGTTGAGGTTTTTCTTGTTGCGAATTCCATCAGAAAGGATTTCCTCATAGCCGTCACTGAGGACTTCGGTTTTATACGACCAAGCGGGTTCCGGGGAATCCAGGGGGTTAAGCAAAGAAACGCGATACGCTTCGTTACCCGAGCCGGTGACCTCAATGGCAATATGGGCAGGAGTGCGATCGCTCGCAAAGGAGCTTTTATACAGCCTGGGTAAGCCCGCCCGCACCCCACGACGCAGCAGGCTTTCATCATCAACCACCCCATTGGCTGCGGCTCCTAAGACTCCCAGGGCTTCTAGGAGGTTACTTTTGCCCGATCCATTAGCACCGATGAAGCAATTCACTCTGCCGAGTTCTAGGGTGGCGGAGTAAATGGACTTGAAGCCTCGGATTTTCACCTCGCGGATCATCGTCATAGTATGTTATTCCATCCTCCCCAATGGGGCAGTAACCCCTACTTCACTGGTTAAAATAAAACTATTATGCCACGGGAGACGCCATGATGATTGGTGGTTAATTGAGTTTGAGGAAGTAGGAGCATTTTTCTGAATTTCAAGAGGAGGGTGTTCCCCAAAAACTATTAGTTACAACGTTTTATTTCTCATCTTTATGCTCAGGCGATCGCTTTTACTTGTGCCGAGAAACCCGGTTTCTAGGGAAATATTAGTAAAGATGCAGAATCCCTAAAAGAAACCCGGTTTCTGAGTCTCAGGCGATATGGTATCCGCAACTAGCAGCGATCGCTCCCCAGGCTGCTAATATTTAAGGCTATGTAGGGTGTGTTAACCTCTCCCACAAATGATGGGAATAACCCAAATCTGCCGTGACACATTAACATTGAGCGGTGTTAACATAGGAGCAAGCAAACTGAGTCAAATTATGTCATCACATACCATTACCCTATCTGAACACACTTACCAAGCTCTTTTAGCCGTTGCCGAAAAACAAGGTTTAACTCCTGAAAATTGGATTTTGTCTCAACTTGATCTGCCCCAGTCTGAAGCCGAACCTTTATCTGAAAAAATCGGCGATTTAATTGGGGCTATTGATAGTCAAGCTGAACCATTACATCAGTTTCAGTCAACTGATTTTGGCGAACAGATTGCCACAAAATTATCTAAACAAGGACTGCAACGACCATGATTTTAGTTGACACTGGTCCTCTCATTGCTCTGATTGACAAAGGTCAGGGAGAAGCCCATGTTAAATGCGGCGTTCAAACTTACAAAACACTGACGGGTTCTCTTTTAACAACCTGGCCTTGTTTTACGGAAGCGATGTACTTCTTATCAGAATTGCGAGGTTGGTCAGCACAGGCAATTTTATGGGAGTTTATCAATAGAAAAGCCTTGGATATTCATACAGCAAATGAAGCAGAATGTCAACGGATGAAAGTTTTGATGGAAAAATATCAAGATATCCCGATGGATTTAGCAGATGCTTCTCTGGTGGCTGTGGCAGAAAGTCAAAAAATTAAGCGAATCTTTACATTAGATAGTGATTTTTATGTTGATCGACTATATGATAAAGAGGCTTTTGAAGTTATCCCAAACTAAGAGACTCTGACAGAAGCTTTCTGAGTGTAGGTAATATATCCGCAAGGCGCGATCGCTCTTACTTATGCAGAGAAACCGGGTTTCTAGTCAAATCTTAGTCAAGATATAGAAACCCTGAAAGTAACCCGGTTTCTGAGTCTCAGGCGCGATCGCTCCCCCGGCTGCTAAAAAGAGGTACTAGAGTTTGAGTAACGCTCGAAATCCTGCTTATTGAAAATGAGCATCAGCGGTTAGTGCGTCCGTTATCCCTCGATTTTGCATTACAATAAATGACACACAATCTACTAACCCCCATTCTTGATCAGGGCGTTGTTTAAACAACCGAAAAGCCGCCAAATATAAGTCTTTAGTTAAAGGGATAATTTTAACATTCGCATCGCTTTCTAGGGATTCCAAGAGTTGAATGGCTGCCCTTCTATATTTTGATTTAGACAAGGCATTCCCAATTTCCAATAAAATAGCATCAGTCGTTACTAGCCCGGTTTGATGAGTTTCTAGTTGAGTGGCTAATTCAACGGCTTTACCATGATGTTGGTCTGTAATGGAAGATTAAGCAATGGCAAAAGAGGTATCTAAGAAGACTTCATTCATGGTCAGCCAGATACTGGTCAATATTCTCGGACCAATCTGGAGCGCCTTGTAACTTTAAGGACTGGGCTGTTTGTAGAAAGGTCTTGGGGGTGTATTTAGGGGGCGATAGGGTTTCTACGGTAATTTTCACTCTTGTTCCTACTTCTAGGTTTAAGGGCGACTCTAATTTCAAGGATTGACCATCAAATATGGCAGTGATTTCTTGACTGTTCATGGTTATATTGCCTGGAAAAGTAGGGTTGAGAGTTTCGGTTTACAGCGATTGTACCTCGGAAACCGATTTTTGGGCAAAATCTCTGTGGGGATGCAGAAACTCCGGTAGAAGCCTGGTTAGAGTAAGTGATATGGCATCTGTCACCCTGGGCGATCGCTCTCAACTTTGTAGGTTGGGTGAAACGCAGTGAAACCCAACAGCAGTTAAAGATGGTGGTGTTGGGGTTGGTTTCAGACCCCTAACTACTACTCTATGAGGATGTTTTGATGGCGGTGGATGAGTCGATTACTTAATGATGTGGCGATCGCTTTTACTTATGCAGAGAAACCTTCTAGCAAAATCTTGGTGAGGATGCAGAAACCCTGAAATAAACCCGGTTTCTGAGTCTATGCAGCGGCAAATATTCTCAGTCCTTAGCATTTGCAGATCCTTTCAGCCCGCTATAAGAGAATTGTTAGACATGACTTCATCGAATTGGCAGCTTACGAATACGCACAGAATCATCATTAATTGTCACCGCCGCACCTTCTGTCAGTTCTGTTTTCACATTCGGTAAAACATCTAGGAGTTTTTGTGTAACCAAATCGGGTTTTACAGAAGACAACCGTAATGTTATCAAACTGGGCAGTCCATAATTGCTGAGAGCTACCAGCATGGAAAAATCTAGGTCTTGGGTTAAAACAACCCTACCTTGTACTCTCGCAAGTTCCAAAATCTCCGCATCACCAGCAGTCGCAGGTAATAAATCTGTAGTGCGTAATCGTAGCCCTGTGCCTTTAAATCCGCAACTGTCAAAGGAGAAATATGAACGTCGGCAATTAAACGCAGAGGACTCATACTGAAGTCAAGCTAACAATCCGATCGGATACCGCCCAGGCTGCATAATTGAGAGCCTGACGAATGTCTTCTTCCTCCAACTCTGGATACGAGTCTAAAATTTGTTAAACCGATAACTGACTAGCGAGTAGCTTCAGGACAAATTCTACCGTAAGCAGCATTCCCCGGATTGTTGGTTGTCCAAGGCACACCGCTGGGTTGATGATAATACGATCTAGTTCGGCGATCGCCATAAGACTCCTTGAAGTATCCTGACTTTTCTCCATTATGACATAAGGGCGATCGCTCTGTACCCAGAAACCTTCTAGGGAAATCTTGGTAAAGATGCAGAATCCCTGAAATAAACCCGGTTTCTGCGTGCCATTCGCGTTTTTTTCACAAGTCATCCTCTGTGAGATTGGCGATTTTCATTAATGCCTTTAAAGTGCCAATTTTTAAGTCCTGATTACTATGAACCGGAATAGAGAGAATTTTTTGTTCTTGGGGATTCTCGTAAATCTAGTGGCTTCCGGTAATTCTCTGTAAAATCCAGCCTTTCTTCTCCACAATTTTGATTTTTTTTCGAGTAGGGGCGAAGCATGACCGCAGATATGCGATTAATTAAAAACAGTAATTTATTACGGTCATGCTTCGCGCTTCCACAATTTCGTCTGTTGCCTCTGTTTTCTTCAAGTTATTATTAGCAAGACTCAGCCACCCTTCAACGGCGTCTTGTAAATTATGCGTAACCTCTTCCCAGGTATCGCCTTCGGTAATGCAACCGGGAAGGGCTGGAACTTCTGCCCAATAACCCCCTTCTTCGGCTGGATGAATAATGGCTTTAATTTTCATAAACTTAGCTTAATAAATTCCTTAAGTTCAGTCTAGCAGGATTCAGGGATTGACATGATGTGCCAAAACTAGCATAATTGAAGCATGAGTGAATTACTAAAACCAGTTGAGTGGGTTGGCAGTTCTCTTGAGGATTTAAAGGAGTTCCCGGAGGAGGTTCGGCAAGGTGTTGGTTATGCGCTATATCTAGCTCAATGCGGTGAAAAGCACCCGTCTGCGAAACCACTCAAAGGCTTTAATGGGGCTGGGGTGCTTGAAGTTGTCGAAGATTTTGACGGAGACACTTATCGAGCGGTTTATACTTTCAAGTTAGCTGGTGTGGTCTATGTCCTACACGCTTTTCAGAAGAAGTCAAAAAAAGCAATTGCAACGCCTAAGCAGGATATTGAGCTAATCGAGGCAAGGCTTAAACGTGCCAAAGAACATTACGAGCGAAAATTACATCAATCAGTAGGAAAAATATGAATGAACCCATTAAAGTACAAGCAGGCAGTGGCAATGTCTTCGCAGATTTAGAGTTAGAAAATTCTGATGAATTACTGGTCAAGGCAGAACTTGCCCGGAGAATTAGTGGTATTATCGCCGACCAAAATATGACTCAAACTGAGGCGGCAGAAATGTTAGGAATTGACCAGCCTAAAGTGTCGGCATTAGTGAATGGGAAGCTATCGGGGTTTTCCACTACTCGGTTGTTTCGTTTTTTAAATGCGTTGGGTCGGGATGTGGAAATCGTAGTCAAACCGAAGTCTTTCAGACAAGCTGAAACACGAGTGGTGGCGTTGTAATGGAAGTAATAGAAGATTAAAGGCGATCGCTTTTACTTATGCAGAGAAACCTTCTAGCAAAATCTTGGTGAGGATGCAGAAACCCTGAAATAAACCCGGTTTCTGAGTCTATGCGATCGCCTTTTTCGTTCTTTGGCGAGGGAATTTAAGGAGGGCAGACATTCACACCAATGATATAATTAGGTAATATCCCGAAGTTTCATTATGCACGTTATCACACGCAAACGACGAAGATGAATTTGCAGCCAAGTACCCGGACACAGAAAGCGCATTGGCCCGTTGGTATCAACTGGTGAAATCAGGAAAATTTAATTCCTTTGTTGAACTTCGTAGCGAGTTTCCCAGTGCTGACCAAGTTGATAATCTCACAGTGTTTAATATTGGTGGGAACAAAGTCCGGTTAATAGCCGCAATTCACTATAATCGACAAAAACTTTATATTCGGGCAGTTTTGACCCATGCAGAGTATGATCAAGGAAAATGGAGAGAGTAAAAATGTTGAGCATTGATGAAACTCAAAAATTGTGGCAGCCCCTAGCAACTAAATTAGTCATTCCCCGCGATGAAGCTAGTTATCAATATTTGGTTGACTGGCTCGATCAATTAATTGATGAGGTGGGAGAAAATGAAGCCCATCCCTTGGCTTCACTGATGGATATTCTCGGTGTTTTAATTGAACAATATGAAACCGATCGGGTTCCTGAACTTCAAGACTGATGGTTTCATTTCTGGTAATCGATCGCGCTTACTTTTGCCGAGAAACCGGGTTTATAGTTAAATCTTGGTAAAAATGCAGAATCACTAAAAGAAACCCGGTTTCTGAGTCTCGGCTAAGTTGATTTGTGGCTGGGTTTCTTTGTTTATCCACCCAAATATCCTCCACTCCAACGGGTTTTTACACCGGGTTGGCGCGATAACGTAACAACTTCTCTGCCGCTTTCTGCTTGCTTTTTGCGGAGGTCTTCAAAAATGGCATTTAAATCGTAGTTGAAAGACTTGGCATATGCTTCGCGAATTTGGTGGATTTCTTCGACAATTTCATCTTTCCACATAGACTAATCTCCCATGAGTTCGTTTGGCGTACAGAGAACAGGCAAAACATAGCCATAATCGAGACTAATTTCGGCGAGTTTTCCTTGAATCTGGGCATTGGCGATATGCTTGCAGTTCCATGTTAACAAATAATCCATGCCGTGAACAGTGGCGGCAGCGATGTGGATCGCGTCTATCTTGGCTTTAGGGGGCAAATTGCTTTGGGCTAAAAATTGTGCTGCCAAACCTTCTACCGCTTGATTCAAAGCCAGCAAAGGAAAATCCCTTAAAATCTCTAATCGTTGGGCGGCGATCGCTGGATCTCCTTGTGCCACTTCGTCTAAAATGGCTTCTGATGTATAGAGAGTGAAAGCATTCCGGCGTAGTTCCCACCAGTCCCTTGTAATCTCCATGTTGGCAGCGATAATCAAGTTTTTGGTCGATCTAGCGGTGAGATACCCTAAAATACTGGTTTCGATGTAAACAGTTTCATTCATATAGATAAAAGTCAAGTCACTCTATTTTATGCTCAGGCGATCGGGTTGTGCCGAGAAACCGGGTTTTTAGGGAAATCTTCGTAAAGATGCAGAATCCCATCAGAGAAACCCGGTTTCTGTATTCCGCGTCGCTCCCCCGGCTGGTAAGATTTAAGCAGGAGATTTCAGCCTAGGAGAGTTACCCATGAGTTTAGTAATTTCCGATGACCTAGTAAAGGCGAGTGGCTTTTTATGAAAATGAGCTATTGTTGGAAATTGTGCTGATGTTGTTTCAGCAAGATCAAATCAGTTTGGGGAAAGCCAGTGAGTTATTGGGGCTACATCGGATGCAGTTTCAAAATCTCTGTTAGGATAGAGAATCCCTAAAAGAACCCAGGTTTCTGCTTTCCCCCACTTCAAATTGTCCAATCTTCTATTGCTAATCCTGTCACTTTGCTAAAGTCTCGATGATTACGGGTTAACAAAATCAGTTCCCGAGAAAGTGCGATCGCTGCAATTCTCGCATCCATCTGAGCCAGTTGAATCCGTTGGGAGTTCAACTGTTCTAAGGTTTGGGCTGCGATCGCATCAAAAGAGAGAAGGGGTAATCGCTGAAAATCAGCTACTAGCCTTACCATTATCTCATAGCCCTTAACCAATTCATTGGGATAACGAGCGCGGTTAATATAGGCATGACAGCCCAGCATTTGTTCCTGAATTGTGATAATTGAAATGGCAAAATCAGAGAGGGGATATTGAGCCATTCGTGCCATCAGATTGTGATAATCTGCCCCAGATTGACGTTGAAGAATGCTTAGGTGATCTGTATCTAATAAATATCTCATTCCATTTCTGGTGCGTTTAATACAGACTCATCGCCTCGGCGAATGGCTTCCCCTAATGCGAGGATCTCTTCAAAAGCTGGTTCATCCTTAAAAGAACCGCTAATTTGCTCTAACCAGTTGCTCGATTTCGGAGGGGCAATCTGTTGTTGAATTTGAGTAATGGCTGCTTCCACTGCTGCCATGCGTTCTTCTAGTGAAGTGTGGGTTGTCATGGATTTCAAAAAGTGGGTAGGGTTGCATTTCTATTGTATCGCAAGGCTTGAAGTGCAGAAAAACCTTCTGACCCTCTGTGACCATATAGAAATCCATCAGAGAAGGTTTCTGAGTCTAGCCGAGATGGCATCCGCAATTGGAGGGCGATCGCTCCCCCGGCTGCTAAGATTTAAGCAGGAGATTTCAGCTTAGGAGAGTTTACTATGAGTTTAGTGATTTCCGATGACCTAGTAAAGGCCAGTGGCTTTTCTGAAAATGAGCTATTGTTGGAAATTGTGCTGATGTTGTTTCAGCAAGATAAAATCAGTTTAGGCAAAGCCAGTGAGTTAGTGGGTCTGCATCGGATGCAGTTTCAAAAACTGATTTCTGAGCGTGGTATTTGCGTCCATTATGATAGTGATGAGTTTCAGGAAGACCTCAAAACCTTAGAGGAAACGGAGTGGCCATGATTGTTGTCAGCAACACTTCACCCATTTCCAATTTAGCAAAGGTCGAGCAACTTAGCCTAATGCCTCAGCTTTATGGTAGAGTTTTAATTCCCTGTGCGGTGCATGAGGAATTATTGGATCCCAGGGCGGGGGAAACTGTGATTACAGCAGTGCGATCGGCAACTTGGCTGGATATTCAATCCGTACAAAATCAAAGGTTAGTTAATGATTTAAAAACCCGTGTCAATGTGGGAGAGGCTGAAGCCATTGCACTGGCGATCGAAATGAAAGCAGCCCGCTTAATTATTGATGAACGGTTGGGTAGACAAACTGCCAGAGAGTTTGGGGTAAAGATTACTGGAGTTTTAGGAATTCTTCTCTTAGCAAAGCGCCAAAAAATAATTACGCAAGTTCAGCCTATTATGGATAGTTTAATGCAACAAGCAAATTTCCGCATTAGTAGCCAACTGTATGCAGATGTTTTGATGGCTGCGGATGAGTTGGTCACTTAACAATGTGGTGATTCCTTTTACATCTGATAGAGAATCGTTAGCTACCAGTTCCGGGGCGGTGCGTAAGCGTGCCATCGGTGTGCCGGTGCGCTCATTGAACCGTTTGCCACAATTACGACACTTGTAGCGCTGTTGGCGTTGGCCGCTACGGATGGCGCTGCCGTTTTTCACGGTCTGTTCACTCTGGCAATGGGGACATTTCATCGATTATACCTCATGCATTGCCACCCTTCTAAACGATCACCTTCTAAGACACCAGTGCCGGCACTAAGGAAACAGCGATCGCACCTCTAGGATACAGTCTGGGAAGGCTAGGGGGGCGATCGCGCCACCGTTGAGAACTTGGCGATCGCGGTAATGTGTTGGACTCGGTTGGCGATCGCGTTCGAGTTGTCGTTCCTTGAGGTTGATAATCCAGTATTCGGCGATGCCTTCAGCGGCGTAGAGAGGGGCTTTGACGGTGCGATCAAATGCTAGAGTGGGGCGGGATATTTCGATGAGCCAGAAAATATCATCGGCGCTGGGATGGCGATCGATGTAGCGTTCCCAGGTTCCGGTGACAATGGCGATGTCGGGTTCGGGTTCCGACTGACTTAGGGTAATCGGTGCGGGGGGACGCACTAGGGCGCGATCGCCAAGCATCTGACTGAGGCGAGTGACGAGAGACCCCCAGCTATAGGTGTGATCGGCGGATTCAGGAGCCATTTCCAGGATTTCTCCGGCTTCGACACGCCGTTGGGCGAGGATGCCGGTGTTGACGATTTGGTGGTAATCCTCGATTGACCACTGTAGGGGACGTTTTAGGGGGGTGGCTGGCATGGGCGATCGCGCTTTTTTTACAAGTCATTCTCTGTGAGATTGACTATTTTTATCAATGCTTTTAACGTGCCGATTTTTAAGTCCTGATTACGGTGGATAGGAATAGAGATGATTTTGGGTTCTTGGGGATTTTTGTAAATATGGTGACTTCCGGTAATTCGTTCTAAAATCTAGCCCTTCTTTTCCACAATTTCACAAAGTTGTTTTCCGGAAATGGACTTCATACAGCAATTTCGACGATTTTGTCGGTTGGCTCTATATTTTTCGGGCTATTATTTGCAACACTCAGCCAACCTTCAACAGCGTCTTTTAAGTTCTGCGTCACCTCTTCCAAGGTATCGCCTTCAGTAATGCAACCCCGCAAGGCTGGGACTTCGGCCCAATACCCCCCTTCTTCTGCGGGATGAATAATGGCGTTAATTTTCATACACTTCGCTTTATCACGTTTTTAAGTTGAGTATAGCAGGATTACAGGTGACAGTCTGGGAAGGCTAGGGGGGCGATCGCGGCTTAATCACGCCAAGTCAATCCATTTATTCTGAGTAAATATACTCATCTCGTAACTGAGATTCAGCCAATTTCATAGATTGAAATTCGCCGATTACAATATCCCATAACCATGGCTGGGGTAGTTTTGTTCCCCAGACAGTAATGGGGGCGACTTCGACTAGGCTTAGATATCGCTCTCGTCACCGCTGAATTTTATGCTAGAATAGGGTAATTTATACTTAACAATTTGCTGGAGATAAAGCCATGATTGATTGGCAAAAACAAATTGAGAGAAACCCCAATATTTGTCATGGAAAACCTTGTATTAAAGGGACTAGGATTATGGTTTCGGTCATTCTGGATAACCTGGCTGAGGGATTGACATTAGCAGAAATTGTTGAGGACTATCCACCGTTAACTTTAGAAAATGTCCGCTCGGCGATCGCTTATGCTGCGGCATTAGCAAGAGAAGAAGAACTGTCGCCAACGCGATAATAATGATCTTAGTAAAATTAGACGAGAATCTTAGTATTACCCATGCGGAGTTTCTCCGAAATCAAGGTTACGATTGCGATCGAGTGACTGATGAAGGATTGTCTGGTGAAGACGACGAAGTTGTATGGCAGCAAGCTTGTACTGAGGGACGCTTTTTTATTACTCTCGACTTAGATTTTTCTGATGTCCGACGTTTTCCACCCGGAACTCATCCGGGAATTTTACTGTTGCGTTCTCGCTGTGGAAGTCGTCAGGCAGTGCTTGATGTTTTGCAGCGGGTTGTTCGGGACTATCCACTCGCGACTTTACAGGGTTGTCTAGTGGTGGCAGATGAAAGACAAACCCGAATTCGTCGTCCGTCTGTTTGAGGCTGATTTTAGGCAAATAAGAAAGCGATAAGCCCAAAGAGGAGAGCTTCCGCTTACTGCATTAAAACCAACAGCCAGAAACCGGGTTTCTCTGAAAAATCTCTGCCATTCCACCAAAATTATCATCCGATTCCCGGTTTCTTTTTCGCAGGGAAAGAGGCGATCGCCTATCTGGAAATAAAATAGCGATCGCCTTGTCTCAGAAACCGGGGACTTAGAAACCGGGTTTCTTTTTGTGCTGCCACAGTAGGGGCGGGTTTAAAACCCGCTATAAAGCCTATAACCCCTATTCTACCGTTACTTTAGTGCACTCAAAAGCGATCGCATTATTAGGAGTTAGTGCAAAATGAGTGCAAGTACAAACAGTACACATAGTGGTACATATCAAGGCTTTGAGGATATTCTTGAGTTTTTCAACCTATCCCGCAAACAATGTCCCAAAGGTGTCAGGATTAAACGTAACCGGGGGACAATCCAACTAGATATCACCACTGACCCAGAAACCGGGGGACGTAAACAAAGGGGGTGTAATTGTCAATTKACCTCAGAGGGTATCCGTAAGGCTGTTGATAAGGCCTGGTTAGTTCATAAATCCCTTGACGGACAATTTCAGTCGGTGTCTGAATGGCTCGACTGGTACAAGGCTACTATCCTTGATGAAAACAAAACTCCCCTAGAGAATGACTTAATCACTTATCGCCAAGTRTTCAAAGAGATGGAGGATGATTACTTTAACGGAGTTCACAAAAACACTAAGCGCAAACGTTCCCGTGATATAGCTAGTGACAGAGCCTCTTTTAAGCGCTGTTTCTTAGATGTATTTAACAAAGTTACAAACTGGGATAGTTACGTTACCTGGGAGGGTATAAAAGAAACCTTGTATACTCCATTGCCAGACGGTAGCAGCCCGGTAGGACATAAGGATTTTAAGGACCGATATTACAAGTTAAGGCAGGTAGCGGAACGGGCTGGCTGCAAAAAAGCACTGGACAAGCTAGAAAAAATTGACCCTACCCAAACAGTATTTGCTGAATCCCAAAGTATAGACTTGGATACCTTGTTAAGTTTACTAGACAAAGAACGCAACGCTGATTATCGTTCTGTCACAGACAATAACGCTCGTGATGGTTGGTGTTGGGTTAGTGCAATGTGTACTTTATATGGGTTAAGACCGTCTGAAGTAGCAGCAGGTCAAAATTTAACTAAGCCAGTTAAGATTGATGGCATTACCTTCCCAGCCATATCTGACCCTACCAACATTGAGTTAGTGTTAGTGATTGGAGAATTTACCTATTTTGGGGGTTCTACTAAGACAGGCTGGCGGTTAGCTATCCCAATGTCAAAAGACAAGACTCTGATTAACCGCTTAGGGATTCATAACGTCTACTTACCTGTTACTAAGTCTAAAAACCCTGGTATGTTTAACGATAATCACCGTAAATGGTTATCACAACATAATTGGGGATTTACTCAAGCTTATGCTTTCCGTCATCTTGGTAACCAACTGGGAGAGATGAATGGGATACCACAGGAAATCAGAGCGCGTTCGTTTGGTCACTCGGTAACGGTTAATGACAGCAAGTACAAAAAACGTCGCAACCTTGCCACAGAGTTAGGTATCCTGACGCGGCATCAAAGGCAACCATTGCCGTTAGACATGGGGAAACAAGTCCTGATTAATATCGGCATTAATCCAGACCTACCAGAGGTTAAGGCAATTATCAGAGCTCTTTACCAGCTTGATGATTAATCCCCAATAAACCCACAACACAATACCCTCTAGGCTAAATACCTAGGGGGTTTTCCTTTTGCACTAACTCCTAATAATGCGATCGCTTTTGAGTGCACTAGAGTAACGGTAGAATAGGGGTTGTAGGCTTTATAGTGGGTTCAATACCCACCCTCTCCGATTAACTTAAACCCTTATCATTATTGCGATAGGAGGAAATTAACTAACCCGTTAGTCGTACCGTTACATTCAATATGCACTCCATTCAGTCTTAGCACACGGGACGATTAGTGCATATCCCTTAGTAACAAATCTTAATTATTGACGGGTTAATCAATAAGCACAACTTAATCAATCTGTCAAATGCCTACTATCTCCCCCTAACCAAACACCGATAGGGTACTTCCCTTGTGATAATAGCAGTCAATGGCAAGCCTATCGGTTCGTTCCTCACCATTGACTGCTATCACATCGTTCGTTTCCCCAATAGTGCTTGTTTCGGTTAGGGGGAGGGTATGGCTTAAATTTCAAAACCCATAGGGGTAGTCAGATTATTAGTGAAATATTGAGGAGCCTACTCACTACCAACAAAATGCGATCGCATAATCTAACTATCATCTACCAGAACCAACCCGATACCCCTAAACAACTTTTCAACTGGTAACTTGTTTCGTCATCTCTCGCTGATACCTACATAATCCTAGGGAATTGCCTTACCATCGAAACCGATACCTACATACCGCTAGACAAGTCTCCAATTTTTGGTGGTAATCATCCCAGTGCGGAACCCAGTACCCCTAATAAATTGGAGACTTGTCTAGCGGTATGTAGGTATCGGTTTCGATGGGGAATCAATTCTCTAGGATTATGTAGGTATCAGCGAGAGATGACGAAACAAGTTACCAGTTGAAAAGTTGTTTGGGGGTATCGCTTCAGTATGTCATAGCCAGGTTAGTCGTGATTATGCGATCGCATTTTGTTGGTAGTGAGTAGGCTCCTCAATATTTCACCAATAATCTGACTCCCACAGGGAACCAGGTAGGCGGTCTGATATCTTTGTACATTGATAGGGGTATCGTTGTACATTGATAACCTAGTGGGTTCCCCCTACGGCTACCTACGGCTATCGTGTTGACTTTGAGCCATAGATAAATCCCACTGCGATCGCACTCATACCTTTCTATGGTTAGCACTGGTAGCTTTAGGCAATATCCTGCAAAATTGAACCCATACCCTCCCCCTAACCGAAACAAGCACTATTGGGGAAACGAACGATGTGATAGCAGTCAATGGTGAGGAACGAACCGATAGGCTTGCCATTGACTGCTATCACGAGAGAGTTACCCTGTCTGTGTTTGGTTGGGGGGAGATAGTAGGCATTTGACAGATTGATTAAGTTGTGCTTGTTGACTGAGTAATCAACCTGTTGACAGAATTATTTTCCTGTGCTAGGACTAGATTGTGAGTAATATCTGAGTAACTCAATAGGATATAGGGGTTGAGTAATAACCCGCTATCGCTGTCAGGATAAGGGTTTATAGTTAACACATTGTGGCGATTGCAATCCGCCTAGTGATTGTCACTACTAAAAAGCGACTTAGCCGATTTGGCGGTCAGGAGGATCGGCTTCCCCCCAGAAGAGGTCAATTTATCAATCAGCCTACCCTTTGACCGTGGGACACACGGCTGTAAGTTCAGGTTGATAACCCTATCTGTTTTATAGGTTTACTAGACAGGTTGAATGGTTCCCCAAATCCTTACTAATTAAACGATTCAGGTATCCAAGTCCATTCTATCTAGTAACTGCTGAATTATACCAGCATCCTGAGCAGTTGGAAGGTGGTTAAGATAATCTTCTAAGTCACAGCGAGCCTCTGACCAGCGATACAGTTGATAGTAAACCAGACCGCGATCGCGCCTTTCTTTAATATCATCAGGAGACAAGATCACAATCCTCTCCACTACCTTCAGCGCCTCCTCAAATTCCCCAACATTCATATAAATTGCCTTCAGATTTTGCAGCATCCGCCTTAAAAATTGCCGTGGTGCGATCGCATTGAGAAATTCAGGCCGTAATGTTACAGGCTGTCCATAAATTTCCGACAATCTCAGCTCACAGTCCTGGGGAAATAGGACTTCTCCCCATCCAAACGCATCAACATAAATCCCCGCATCTTCAAATTCTGGCTTAATCAGAAAATGTCCCGGCATCCCAATTCCCACCATCGGAAATTCAATGCGTTTCGCTATCTCTAAATACACCAAGGACATAGTAATCGGAATACCAGTCCGACGGTCTATCACCTGATTTAAAAAGCTATTTTTCGGGTCATAGTATTCAGTCCGATTCCCCCGAAATCCCAACTCATCATAAAGGTAATGATTAATCGCCTTAATTATCCGCATTGGATAAGCTGGCTTTTCAAGTTTCCCCAACACATCCGCCGCCATCCTATCTAACTGTTGCAGATATTCTAAAGGGTTAAAATAGGGTTGATGTTCTCGGGCAATATATAGGGCAGCCTTAGCCAAATCTATTTGATTTTCTGTCTGGCTAACCTCCTCATAAAACTGCTGTCTTGGTTCCGCAAAATTCATGCTGATATATTCACTAGGTTTTCATCGATAATTACTCAGGGTAATTATCCCCGTATCATATCCCATGGCTTTTGCCAATCACCCAACTGCGGCGGAAAAATCGGGCTAGGGAAGATTCCTCTAAACTTAGGAAAATCGGGCGACCGTGGGGACAAGTCCGGGGGGAACGGGTACTCACCCATTGATCTAATAGGGTCTGCATTTCCGTTAAACTTAGGGATGTGCCGTTGCGAATGGCACTGCGGCAAGCCGTGGCTACTTGGGCGGCCTGTAAATCTCCACCCAAACTGAGTTCAATCAGCGCTTCTTGACAGTCTTGGCGCAGGGCGAGAATTTCTGGGGCGCTTCGGATAGCCCAGAGTCCATCGCCAAAGGGGTCAACTTCCAAATTGAGGCGGGTTAGTTGTTCTAGTTGCGCCTCGGACAAATTGGCGACGATGATCGGAGTTGACAGGGGTATCACTTGCCAACGCCTGCATAATTGTTCGTAAATTACCCTTTCATGGGCAATGTGTTGTTCTACTAACCACAGACCCTCTGGGTGTTCTGCCACAATATAGGTGTTGTGAATTTGACCGATCGCTTTTAGTTTCGGAACATCAACTCTCTGGGGGTTTTCCGCTGATTCTAGGGGGGTCGGGCGGGTTCGGTATGAGGCAGTATCTTCCGAGACGCGCAACAGCTTCTCGATGGGATTAACCCCCGCTGAGAGACTTTCTGGGTTCAGCTTGAGAGTCTGATCAATGGCTAGGTGTATTTGCTCTTGCCAGTGGTTGAGATAATGTAAATAAATCTCGGCTTTGCTAGGATGGCGATTCCAGTCAATTAAGGCCGGGTCGATATGCAGATGCACAAAACAAACCGGATAGCGATCGCGCCCACAGGTACGCGCAAAAGCCGATAATATGGTAGGCTCCAATTCCGGCGATCGCACCATACGACCATTAACTCCTATCTTAACCCAATCCTTGCGCCGACGTGAAGCGCGATCGGGCAAGCCTATCACCACCTCTAACCATGATTTCGACAAGAATTTATGGCACTCTTCCACCTGTTGGGGTGGGTCTACATCCATTTTCAAATATTGCAGATCCCCCACCCTTACACCCCTAATAAATTCAGGTAGCATCTGTTGGGTCGTCACTGCTGGCCCAAACCGTAGCCAGGGGCGATCGTTTTGGTGAATTTGCCATGTCACCTGGGGATGACACAGAGCTATCTGTTGTAACATCAGTTGCGCCGCCCGCAATTGTTGGGTCGCAGTCGGTCCGGCGGTGCGGCGCGATGACCAGTTAGCAAACAGATTACTAACCTTTACCACAGTACCAGGTGCGATCGCCACAGTTTCCACCATTTCCGCCTCTCCCTGATGGTTATAAACTACCCGCCATCCTGAACTTGGGGACGAGGACAAACCACCGCGACTGAGAATCTCCAAATCCGACAGTTGCGCGATGCTGTGCAGAGCTTCTCCCCGAAACCCTAAACTGCTAATCTTTAACAAATCCCTCGCTGTGGCAATTTTACTGGTACTATGAGCCATGGCAGCCCGTTTCAGGTTGACTAAATCCATACCCTCGCCATTATCTGCCACCTGAATTCGCCACTGTTGTGGCCATAGGGAAACTGATATTCGCGTCGCTTTCGCATCAATGGCATTTTCTACCAATTCCCGCACCACCGCCGCCACTGAGTCTATAACTTCTCCTGCGGCTATCAGGTCAACGACATCTTCCGATAGGGTTTCAATGGAGTTCACAGTTAGCAACATCAGGATTTATAGTTCTTTAACCTCTAAGGACTTCTGATTCAGTTGTCCGATAACTCCCCCTCCGACGAAAAATATTTAACCCAACCCCGTCGCATCGCTACATCTAGGATAATTCCCGCCACCGCAAACATAACTAAATTTTCTCCTACCCAGATGGCCATTTGGGGCAAAGGTTGGGGCGCTATATCCCATATAGCCAACCCCCGGACCAGAGCGAAAGCAAACACCACCCCTAGTTTCAGTTGGGGGTTATTATCCCGGCGGACGGTGTAGCGATAAGTAACACCGAAGAGAAAGCCACTAATTATGGCGATCGCTCCCTTGACGATTAAATGCACATCTAGGGCGATCGTCTCTCCTAGGATACCACTAACGGTCAACTCTATCATTAGGGCGATCGTCCCTACAGAAACACCCGCCCAAATACCCGCCACTAGGGACTGTATGCGTTCAGCCGGACTAAAGTTAGAAGATGGATGCGACTGGATCAATTTCAGGATATGATAGCCTCTGAAGTCAATTTTCATCTGGTTTTGTGAAATACTACTATGGATATTCTGTCATTAGGTTGGGTTGGATTGTTAGTCGTCTTTACTTTCTCCATTTCCATGGTTGTCTGGGGTCGTAACGGCTTTTAGGCTATCCAGCATCACCAAAAACGAGGGTAAATTATCCTTTTCGCCCTCACTCAACAGTAGGGGCGAAACATTTTTTTCCCCTACAAGTTATTGAGCCATTAATTCCCTGGTCACATAGGGCGGGTTTATTAATAGCCCAACCCGGAGGGCGGGTTTATTAATATTGTCGTTGGGAGAGTCGGTCACACCAGAACCCGGAGGGCGGGTTTATTAATATTGTCGTTGGGAGGCKAGGTCACACCAGAACCCGGAGGGCGGGTTTATTAATATTGTCGTTGGGAGGCGAGGTCACACCAGAACCCGGAGGGCGGGTTTATTAATATTGTCGTTGGGAGAGTCGGTCACACCAGAACCCGGAGGGCGGGTTTATTAATATTGTCGTTGGGAGAGTCGGTCACACCAGAACCCGGAGGGCGGGTTTATTAATATTGTCGTTGGGAGGCGAGGTCACACCAGAACCCGCCCCTACAATTATTAATTATTAATTGATAAATCTATCATCTACTGAATTAGAGAATAATGGCACATCATTTATGATACCATACTTCTCGAATTTGGTAGCCATACTTTGCCAGCGATCGCCATCTATTTTTCCTAGGTCATTATCTGTAATCCCCGCAGTTACATAATTAGCCACCTGTTTCAGAGACGCTATTTGATAATCTAAATCATCATACTCTCCCCCGGTTTCTGCATAATTACTCACAATAATTTCCGCCGCCTTTTCCACATCATCCAAAGCCAGCCGCCAACCCGCAAATGTCACCTCTAAAAATGTATGCACTATTTCCGGGTGATACTGTAATAGTTTATTATGGGCAAAAATCACCTGAACATAGGCATCATAACCATAATCACTAAACTTCATGGTATTAGGTGTAATTCCCGTTTTAGCAGCAAATCCAATCGGTTCATCTACAATATAACATTGCACAGCATCCACATCACCCCTCAGTAGCAGATCATGTTTTTTCTCTCCTGAAACTAGGATAACTTCGATTTCATCGGACCCAATGTTATTATGACCCATAACCATTTGCATAATCGAGTAACTTTCCCCCTGCATCGCTACCCGTTTTCCAATTAAATCCTGTAGGTCATAAATCTGACTATTTGGCATCGACATTAACCCCAAAGGGGAATTTTGGAACATCGTAGCTATAGCTTTTATAGGTTTACCCGCAATTTGGGCATTCATAATAATATCCTGTTCACCACAACCAATCATCGCCGGATTTTCAGCTACTTGATTAGTCACAATCATCGCAGTTTCTCCCGGTAGAATTTCTACCGCCAAACCACTGCTTTTATAGAGATTATAATAATCAGCCAGCAACACCCCAGCAAATTGGGCGTTATATTTCCAGTCTAACTGCATAATAATTTGATGGGCGTGTGTAACTAACTCATTAGCAGCCACAGCAGCCGGACTTCTCAGCTTATCTAGCAGTAAAGACCCCCCCAGAAAAGCAGAAGTTTTGAAAAAATGGCGGCGATTGATGATCATGGTCTAAATTACTTATATATAGCGATCGCATTTAAGATACTCCCCCCTTGGGAAAACATCAACCCCTCAGCATCACCCCCCACCCCATAATTGATAACTCCCTATTGACTTAATTACTTACACTCAGTAATTTGGGGCGCGCGTCCAAATAATCCCGTCATTATTCGTAAAGACAAATAACGCAAAGGTCGGATTTTTTTTAAGCCCCACAGTCCCCAACGACGCAAGATAACTTGAGGTCGCCAATTCCCCGAAAACATCCGATCCAGAAAATCCGTAAACCCCAAAATTAGCAGGTTTTCTCCCCGCCGCCATTTCTGATATCGGTTCAGAGTTTTTAGGTCGCCACTATCTTCACCCGCTTGATAAGCCTTTTTCACAATTTCGGCGATCGCACCAGCATCACGAATCCCCATATTTAACCCTTGACCTCCCACCGGGTGACAACAATGGGCTGCATCTCCCACTAAAGCTAATCTATGATTAACATAGCGATCGCTTTGCATTAATTGCACTGGAAACACTATGCGATCGCTCAATAATTCCAACCGCCCCAAAACTCCACCCGTCCGATATTCTAGCAACTCCAAAAACTCCCCTTTATCCATTTTTTGCCACTCATGGGCTTGGCTATGGGGCGCAGTTAACACCACTTGACAGCGATTCCCCGGTAGCGGTAAAACTCCCATCGGTCCGCTTGACCAGAATTTTTCAAACGCTACATTATTATGATGTTTTTCCGTTTGAATCGTAAACGCTATACAGGACTGCCAATATTTCCAGCCTTTCGTATTGATTCCACAGGCTTCACGTAAGGGAGATTTTGCACCATCAGCCGCCATAACTAGCCGCGCTTTAATAGTCTTAACTTCTTCCCCAGTTTCTACCTCGATTTCCGCGCGATCGCTATAATAACTTACTTGTTTGACTCTCCCTGGACACCACCAATGCACCTCCGCGCAATCTTCCAGAAACCTTTGCATTGCTGTTAGGATAACCGAATGTTCCCCCACATATCCTAACGCCTCAGTCCCTAAGTCCGTCGTTTCAAAATTAATCACATTTGGATGATCGTTATCACTCAGACTAATTTGATAAAATGTCGTGATTTTTGGTAGAATATCTCCCCATACCCCGATCTGATCTAAAATTCGCCCCGTTTGTAACGTTAAAGCATAGGCTTGGCGACGACTCGCGGCGATCGCTTTTGGTTGAGGTTCAATTAGTGCTATTCTTAGCCCGGAATTTTTTAGGCTACACGCTACTGTCGCCCCCACAATACCACCACCCACAATCGCTATATCATAGTCTCCCTCACCCTTCACCGATTCTGCTATTATCGATTCTGCTGCTAACAATTCACTTACTCCCATTGGCCCGATATTACACTCAATGCTCCACTTTTATCTATCATACATACTATATTGTTAAGTTTTGTAACAAAAAATTAAGAAATGTTAAAAATTTTTGCTTTTTGGGGAGGGGGGTTGCTTTTGGCGCTGACTTGCGCTATACTTTTATCATAATGGGATGGTCGAAATTTTTTTATTTTTGGCAATTTCTTATTATTAAAAATATGTCAATATTATAACAGAAACCGCCCGCCCATGTCAACCCCTTTACCAGAAAAATTATGGGTGAGAATGGGGCTTAAAAGCAGCGATCAGCAAACAGATAATGCCGACATTAATAGAAATATCAGCCACATTAAAAACAGGAAATTGAATCAGGCGGAAATCGAAGAAATCGACCACATGACCAGAAACAAAGCGATCGATACCGTTACCCAAAGCGCCGCCAAGAATCAAACCATATCCCCACTGTTCCCAGGAAATAAACCGAGGGCCAAACCAAGCCCAAAGCATTAATCCCAGACTAACCAGCAGAGACAGCCAACGCAGCCAATAAACACCGCCATTGCTAAACAAACTAAAAGCCGCCCCAGTATTAACCACATAGGTAATATGAAAAATACCCGGTAAAATGGGGACAGTTTGGGGAGGGGTAGTCAACTCAAAAGTCTGCACCACCCAAAACTTAGTCAAATGGTCTATCACCAAACTGATAGTGGCAGCTATCCAAAAAGTCGAGTTTTTTTTAAATCCCATGGAGGATAATTTTAATTAATAAAACATTAGCCCCCGGAGGACATAGGATATAACAGTTACCGCACAAGCCACAGCCAACTGACCACCGAGGGGAGTAATAGAATAGCTGTGAATAGCTATCATTAGTGGAATCATGCGATCGCCAACATTATTCATCAAATGAGTAGCAACCAGATAAAGTATCCCCACCAAGTGAATAGAAATCAATCCACACAG
>NZ_PKGG01000079.1:0-21181 GCF_046480465.1 Arthrospira sp. PCC 8006 | reverse complement strand
GGATTTTGTTAATGAAAAAATCTTGACTATATCATCAGGTACTGAACAATTTTTAGACAGTTTTATCACTCAAGGTATTGAGGCAAAAATGAAACAAAATAACCAGGCAATTAACGCGGGATGTCCTGAGTTAACCGAGGTTGTAACTGATATCGACCTGAAAGCGTTAAAAGAAGCCATTGAGAGAGCTAAAACAGATGGATATCTTGATAGTCGCGTTAATGCTTCAGAGTTGACTAATCTAATGAAAAATAGAGGATATAATATGATAAATCAGAACGGCAAAAATGTTTGGAAACACATCATATAGGAGACCAAAAAAATGACTAAAACCAACACAAATGCCATTATACAGGCACGGTTTAAAACATTTAAATCAATGGTAGATAGTACAGTCTACAACGCTAATAAAGAAGACGCTAAGGAAACGTTAATTTCAATAATGAATGATTGCGAGGTTGAGTTATCCTTAGCAGAAGCGAAAAAACAATTATCGCTCAAACAGCTTAATTACATTAAACATTTGCTGACTAAAATCGAATAATTTAAACCCGTCCGAAATGACGTTAAACTATCACAACTTAACCACTATCAAAGGATAAATCCATGTCAATCAAATCAAGTACGCCCGGATTAAACGTAGTAGAATATAGCTACATGAGTAATCGACTAAATCCTAACGCGGTAGGATTACTTGACTTAGTAGAACTTGCTATCACGCCTGAACAATTTGATGAAATTGTCGAATTTATTCAAATCCACAGGCATTTTTTAAACGCGGAAATTGAGTTACTCAAAGGCATTGAAGCCTTGCTTAATGCAAAAATTACAGAACACAACAATAATCAAAATCACCCCGATAATGATTATCACAGGTTCAATTAATCAATAGGAAATAAAATCATGAATGAAGAACAAGCAAGGTTAATGGTTGTCACGGAATTAGCGCGCGATATTTACGCTCAAATGATGTCACGTGATATTCCCTACGCTAATCAAGACACCAGGATAAAATTAGCCGAAATAGCCCATAATGCCGCTATTGATTTTATGACGGTACAGAAACAATGGATATTGTCTCAAGAGGCAGTTATTCAACCAGTGTCATTTATGTCCGATTTTAGTGGCAATAGTTATAACAGCGATATCTTACTAGGAGGTGATTTTAATGCCTAAATTACTCCCGGTAGTCACACTAACAGGGGCTTATAAAGGGTTTCTGGTAGGTCATGGTAATATCTGTATCGAAGTAGGTTCTTTAGAATGGTTTAAATACCTAGAAACCAATAAATCCTTTTCAGTGGAGGTTAATGGTAAACGATTTACAGCGTGCAAAAAACTCTCAATCAATGGTTTTACCTACTGGAACCTCAAAGGGTGGGATGGTAGCGTCAATCATCACATTTACATAGGGAAAGCTGACCAAGTTACTGTAGATAAGCTAACAGAAGCAGCGTTAGCTATGATTGCTAAGTGCAGAACAGCCTAACACCTAAACCCTAACAGATAACAGCTACCCCAATAACTTAAATGACCCCCTATGGTTTCTGACTGTAGGGGTTCATTCATATTTTTCGTTTCCTTTAAAGGATTTCCTTTAAAGGAAATCATTTATATGAATGCTTACCCCTAATTTACCCACAATAAACACCCTAAGCCAAAACCTTAACCCGTCTATTAGGGGTAATCATCCTGTGCGGAACCCAGTACCCCTATAAATTGGAGATTTGCTGAGGATTATGTGGGTATCGGTTTCGATGGTAAGGCAATTGCCTAGGATTATGTAGGTATCAGCGAGAGATGACGAAACAAGTCACCAGTTGAAAAGTTGTTTAGGGGTATCGGGTTGATTCCGGTAGGAGATAGTTTAGGTTTTGCGATCGCATTTTGTTGGTAGTGAGTAGGCTCCTCAAGATTTCACTAATAATCTGACTCCCATAGATAACCGGATAGGCAGCCTGATATCTTTGTACATTGATAGGGGTATCGTTGTACATTGATAACCTAGTGGGTTCCCCCTATAGCTACCTACAGCTATCATGTTGACTTTGAGCCATAGATAAATCCCACTGCGATCGCACTCATACCTTTCTATGGTTAGCACTGGTAGCTTTAGGCAATATCCTGCAAAATTGAACCCATACCCTCCCCCTAACCGAAACAAACACTCTTGGGGGTGCGACCGACGTGATAGCAGTCAATGGTGAGGAACGAACCGATAGGCTTGCCATTGACGGGTATCACAAGGGAGTTACCCTGTCTGTGTTTGGTTAGGGGGAGATAGTAGGCATTTGACAGATTGATTAAGTTGTGCTTATTGATTAACCCGTCAATAATTAAGATTTGTTGCTAAGGGATATACACTAATCGTCCCGTGTGCTAAGACTGAATGGAGTGCATATTAAGTGTAACGGTACGACTATCGGGTTAGTTAATTTCCTCCTATCGCAATAATGATAAGGGTTTAAGTTAAACGGAGAGGGTGGGATTTGAACCCGCTATAAAGCCTATAACCCCTATTCTACCGTTACTTTAGTGCACTCAAAAGCGATYGCATTATTAGGAGTTAGTGCAAAAGGAAAACCCCCTAGGTATTTAGCCTAGGGGGTATTGTGTTGTGGGTTTATTGGGGATTAATCATCAAGCTGGTAAAGAGCTCTGATAATTGCCTTAACCTCTGGTAGGTCTGGATTAATGCCGATATTAATCAGGACTTGTTTCCCCATCTCTAGCGGTAATGGTTGCCTTTGATGTTGCGTCAGGATACCTAACTCTGTGGCAAGGTTGCGACGTTTTTTGTACTTGCTGTCATTAACCGTTACCGAGTGACCAAACGAACGCGCTCTGATTTCCTGTGGTATCCCATTCATCTCTCCCAGTTGGTTACCAAGATGACGGAAAGCATAAGCTTGAGTAAATCCCCARTTATGTTGTGATAACCAKKYACGGTGATTATCGTTAAACATACCAAGGTTTTTAGACTTAGTAACAGGTAAGTAGACGTTATGAATCCCTAGGCGGTTAATTAGAACCTTGTCTTTACTCATTGGGATAGCTAACCTCCAACCTGTCTTAGTAGAACCCCCAAAATAGGTAAATTCTCCAATCACTAACACTAACTCAATGTTGGTAGGGTCAGATATGGCTGGGAAGGTAATGTTATCAATCTTAACTGGCTTAGTTAAATTTTGACCTGCTGCTACTTCAGACGGTCTTAACCCATATAAAGTACACATTGCACTAACCCAACACCAACCATCACGCGCATTATTGTCTTTGACAGAACGATAATCAGTGTTGCGTTCTTTGTCTAGTAAACTTAACAAGGTATCCAAGTCTATACTTTGGGATTCAGCAAATACTGTTTGGGTAGGGTCAATTTTTTCTAACTTCTCTAGCGCTTTCTTGCAGTCAGCCCGTTCCGCTACCTGCCTTAACTTGTAATATCGGTCCTTAAAATCCTTATGTCCTACCGGGCTGCTACCGTCTGGCAATGGAGTATACAAGGCTTCTTTTATACCCTCCCAGGTAACGTAACTATCCCAGTTTGTAACTTTGTTAAATACATCTAAGAAACAGCGCTTAAAAGAGGCTCTGTCACTAGCTATATCACGGGAACGTTTGCGCTTAGTGTTTTTGTGAACTCCGTTAAAGTAATCATCCTCCATCTCTTTAAACACTTGACGGTAGGTGATTAAGTCATTCTCTAGGGGAGTTTTGTTTTCATCAAGGATAGTAGCCTTGTACCAGTCGAGCCATTCAGACACCGACTGAAATTGTCCGTCAAGGGATTTATGAACTAACCAGGCCTTATCAACAGCCTTACGGATACCCTCTGAGGTAAATTGACAATTACACCCCCTTTGTTTACGTCCCCCGGTTTCTGGGTCAGTGGTGATATCTAGTTGGATTGTCCCCCGGTTACGCTTAATCCTGACACCTTTGGGACATTGTTTGCGGGATAGGTTGAAAAACTCAAGAATATCCTCAAAGCCTTGATATGTACCACTATGTGTACTGTTTGTACTTGCACTCATTTGGCACTAACTCCTAAATGTGCGATCGCTTTTGAGTGCATTAGAACGGCGGTAGAATAGGGGTTATAGGCTTTATAGTGGGTTGCGTACCCGCAGTTAAGATGTTGGGTTTCGTACCTACACCCAACCTACTCAGCAAGATGTTGGGTTTCGTACCTACACCCAACCTACTCAGCAAGATGTTGGGTTTCGTACCTACACCCAACCTACTCAGCAAGATGTTGGGTTTCGTACCTACACCCAACCTACTCAGCAAGATGTTGGGTTTCGTACCTACACCCAACCTACTCAGCAAGATGTTGGGTTTCGTACCTACACCCAACCTACTCAGTAAGATGTTGGGTTTCGTACCTACACCCAACCTACTGCTAAAAGGCAAATTTCTGAGTCCAGTAGTTGTTTAAATTAAAACTTCCAGTGTCATTGCTGAGGAAGTAGTGACCAACACCAATTTGGGTATAATTAGGATTGAGGATATTCTCGCGATGTCCTGGGCTATCCATCCACCCCTCAACCACAGATTCTGGTGTACGATGACCTGCGGCAATATTTTCTCCGACCCCAGATGTAAATCCTACGGCTCGGGCGCGGTCACTGGGGCTAGAACCATCAAGCCCAGTATGACTAAAGAAATCTTGCCACGCCATGTTGGTGCTATGGTTTCGTGCGGCTTGAGTTAATAGGCGGTTTAAGGATAAGGGCTGTAAACCCTCCTGGGCGCGTTCTTGGTTGACCAGTTGTAGGACTTGTTGCTCAAAGACTTGGTTAGGTCCATCATCAGGATTATTTGTGGTTGTGTTTTGAATGAATATTCTGCCACCGATAAAGTCATTGGTACTAATAGATGAAATGCTGACATTATTTAATGTGGCTAATACGCCGCCATTTTCGAGAATTTGGGTGGTGAAAGGGTCTAGGGCTTGAACGACTAATTGACGATCGCCATTAGAAACAATAATTTGATCAACTCCCGGCTGAAAGTCAGTAATTAGATCCCGGTCAGCAGTTGATGGAGCTAGGATAAATTGATTAGCGCCTCCCCCTCCTGTTAAGGTATCCAAGCCTTTATCGCCGGATATGAGACTATTTCCCGGACCTCCAATAATGACATCATTACCAGCGCCGCCATAAAGACTATCGTTTCCCGACCCTCCAATTAGGGTATCATTACCCAAATTACCGAATAGAATATTATTACCGCCACCTGCTTCTAATAAGTCATTATCCTTACCACCAAAAAGGGTATCATTGCCACCGCCGCCAATAATGGTGTCATTACCTTGGTTTCCGTAAAAAATGCGTCCGGTATTATCATTAACTGCATAATCATTTCCCGCCAACAGAGCGATCGCATCTGGAAAAGGTGAGGATCTGAAATAGGCGAGCTGTTCTGGGGGGAGTTCAGACATGATAATTCTGTCATTACCAGGAGTAGCTATACCCAAGTCTAATCCGTTTTCGGTGATGATGTCGAAAAGCATGATTCCATGTAGATGATGGTTGCCAATTTTGTCTATGGTAGACGATTTTTATGAAAGTGCCTAGGAGTTTACAAATAATTACATATAGTGATAATTCTTAGCATCATTTAATGTTAATTTCCCCATCAATATGCTAATAAATATTGTCTAAGTGCCGGGCTTTTAGATATTTTGACAGCCAAACAATTTTGGATAAATAGATGGTAAAATCGCGGACAAATCCCTATTATATGGGGCTTGCAGCGATAGAAACCAAAGGCGATCGCAGATAGAAAGGCATCGCCCAGATTGTCAGAGGCCATTGAGGAATGTCAGTAATGGAATCAGAAGGCATGGGAGGGTTTCATAATTGTTGGCTAATCGACAACAACTCTGTTGTTAGTCTTTTTGGGAAAGCAGACACTGACAAAATCGAGAAGCACCGCGATTAAGGGCTTGTTCCGCCGCCGTGGTTAAAGTTTGAGTCTGTAAACCGATCGCCGGAGTGCTACTGGCAACCCCAAAACTGAGTAATCTTTGGGAATAAATCGACACTTGGCTAAGTTGTCCAATTTGTTCCTGGATAGTATCTACTAAGCGAACCGCCCATCGAGCATTGGTAGAAGGCAATAATACCGCAAATTCTGCCTGTTGATAACGAGCAACCAAACCGTGAGGGTGGGTGACGGTATGTTTAATGATTTTGGCAATATTACGCAAACATTGATCAGCGGCGTTGTCACCCTGTTGCTCTCGGTATTGTTCCCAATCTTCAACGCGCGATAAAATCAGAGATAGGGGCGCTTGTTCCTCCATCATTCGCTGCCATTGGCGACTGAGATAATCATTAAAACCATGACGGCTTACCAGTCCAGTGAGACTGTCGATGATGTCAAGTTGCTGGAGTTTGCGGTTGGACTCTTCTAGTTGGTGGTAGAGTTCGGCTTGATAAATGGCGATCGACAGTTGATTCGCAAAACCATGGATCAGTTTCAGGTCGGACTCTTGCCACTGATAACCGGGGTCAGTCATCACTAGGCTTAAACTTCCCCATAAACGACTGCGACTATACAGGGGAATTGGTAGCCACCCCCCTGGACAGCTTTGTAGGAAGTCTTGAATGGTGGCTTCATCTTGGGAATTGGGGACCTTCAGGGTTAGCGATCGCAACACTGACGGTAATTCCGACCCCACCTGTTTAGTGTAGGTTTTACCCGAATTAGATGGGATTTTAGCCAATATAGAATTAGTCGGTTGTCGATATTCAGCCCTATTTAACCATGATTTGCCTTGGGCAATAAACTGCACAATTTGCACCGACTCGACTTTAAAAATTTTCCCCAGTTCAGTCACTGCCATCTGAAAGATCCGCTCTAAATTCAGGGAATTTCGGATCACTTGGGTTAACCTTTCCATGGCTTCTTCCCGTTGTGATTGTTTCTTGATGGCATCTTCCATCACTTTTTGGGAACTGGTGTCAATGGCAATGCAGAGATTTCCTTCAAACTGGTTTTCTTCATCAAATAGGGGACGCACCGACAGTGTTACCCAAACCGATTTTCCTAAACGCTGTCGCAGACTCAGATTATATTTCTCTTCGCGATCGCCTGGGTGATTTTGGTGAGCGATCGCCGAAAATGCCGGGTGTCTCTCATCCATAAATTTCCACAGAGATTTACCAATCATCTCTTCCGGAGTATATCCCAGGATTTCTGCCATTTTCGGATTAACAAATGCCGTCTTCGTCTGGCGATCCAAAATCCAAATTCCCGCCGCCGTGGTCTGGAGGGTCCACCGAGATACTTGATCCCGACTCAGTTGCTCTGTGTTTATGGTGCTAACATCTACAGGTTCGGTCACAGTAGCCATTTGCCGACTTTGCTCAATTAGTGGCATTTCCTGATGACAGTTCATACAAAAGCCAATTTTCTTATGGGCGATAATATGAATGAGAAGCGGCTCAGAACAGCACGGACACAAATACTTATCCATCATTCTGGTTTACCTCAATTTTTATTAGCTTTTTGTTATTATTAAACGGTCTTTCTTTTAGGATAAGTTGGTTTTTCGGACTTTGTTCCTGAGCGATACAAATCTTGATATAACAGTAGATACAGCCCTGCTATGATGGGCTATTCCCTAGACGAAATATCTCCATCTTTAACTGGCTAATGGCCCACCGATCAGTTGCTCCCTTCAGGGACTCTACAAAACTACATAGCCATAACTACTCAAACTAATCCCGGCTTTACAGCCTGTTCAGAAATGATCTGATCACCTCTCAAAGTCCCTCTCCCTCTCTGGGATCCAGATTTAGGGTGAGGGCAATGTATTAAGCGACTGGTGAACAAGCTGTAGTTAAGTTTCCCTGATGTATTGAGGGATTTAGGGTGATGAGGGCAATGTATTAAGCGACTGGTGAACAAGCTGTAGTTAAGTTTCCCTGATGTATTTCGGCAAAAACTTTTGATTTTCCAAAGATTGATAAATTTTTGTTGATAACTTCTCTCAAAAACTTGACGACAGGATGCGGGTTAGAGTATCATCATATAAATCGCTTCCAAGGGCTTGCTGTGTCTATACGCCAAAAAAGCAGCTAAAACCATGATTATATCGCCCCTCATAAAATTATCCGAGTAAAATTTTAAAATCCCGATGCACGAGTTTTTGAGGAAAAAGCGATCGCCCCAAATCCGCCTCTTGACAAAAACGACATTTTGTGAATATACCCTGAACTATCCGCGCCTAGGGTGCGTCAAACTGTTTCGGATTAGAGGGGGATTAACAGGTAATTTCAAGATATTTCCAGAAATATTTCTCCAGTTATGGTAGTATATTGACTACAGTGTCAAACAACAACCATGAAATATGCAACACCGAGGGAAGCGTCTCAAATCCTTCAAGTCTCAGAAAGAACACTGTGCGTTACTGGGATAGAGACGGAAAAATATGCACAATTATAACTCCTGCGGGTCATCGACGGTACGCTATCGATTCCGTTGTCAATCCAAAAGGCGATACCAGAATCAGAATCCTTTACGCCAGAGTTAGCTCGTACAAACAAAAATCAGACCAGTAACGACAAGCAAATTACCTGCAATCGATGTTCACAGACGGACTCATTATCAAAGACATCGGCTCCGGACTCAACTACAAGCGCAAAGGATTACTTTCCCTTTTGGGACAAGTTCTGTCAGGAAACGTCAGAGAAGTTGTGGTCTCGCACCAAGACCGACTCGTTCGGTTCGGTTTTGACCTCATCGAATGGTTCTGTCAACAGCAAAATTGCCAACTCGTGGTTCTCAACAAACGTGACTTATCTCCAGAACCAGAAATGGTTGAAGATATCCTTGCCATTGTCCACGTCTTCAGTTGTCGATGGTACGGACTCAGGAAATACAAGTCTGTTATCAAAGAAGATTCGGATTTACCCAGAGACAGCCTTGGCTAAGACGTGGTTTCAATGGATATCCGCAGCCCGATGGTGCTTTAATCAAGCCATTGCCATACTTAAAACTAAGGTGCGAGACGTTCAGGTATGAAATAAGGCTGCAATGCCCGAAATAACCACCTGGTAGGGACTTTAACCCCTTGGTTAAATATAAGGAGCGCACTCCTGACCATCCCTAGAACTGTTTGTACGTCCCGAAGTTTAGTATCAAAACGATACAAAACGAGGCAGGAAACCCAAGGTCAAAACGAACTAACTTATACAAATTCCTTATAGGAAGCCCAGAAATGGATAAGTAAAAGTTAGGAAGTTAGGGTAACGGCGATAGCCACCCCCAGATTTGGGAATCACAACCCCAGGACTGAAGCGGGGAACGGAAGGCGTGAAGTAGAACCTACTACCAGATGCGACCACTGCCAACCATCCATGATTAGGGAAACCGAATGTCCGGCTTGAACCATCGTAATAAGTAAGCAGCGAAATAGGTTGATACGCTGCGCTCAAAAGAGTATAGGGAAAAGTAGGAGAATCTTATATCTACCTACACAGACCTTTAAAAGTACCTCGGTGGATAGGACAAATCTAAAGATGGAATGCCCATACAAACGGAACGTTTTAACCCCTTCTAGGCTCTGACAATCTGGTCGAGAAAGTCAGTAGTGAAAGTGTAAGCGTAAGCCTATTAGGGGATGAGATGTGACCAAAAGCCAACGCCCTGCTGTAATGACAGGGATATGCTAACAGGTCACGGTTTGATTGTAAGAAATAGAGTCTAGTAGGTGTACAGATGGCGATAGCGAGTTTAAAGAAAGGATTTGGGAAACCAAAACCAATCAAGACTACGAGCAACGCATGGAAGGCAATCCCGTGGACTAAGGTTCAACGGAAAGTTTTCAAGCTCCAAAAGAGTATATTTCAAGCAGCTAAATCGGGACAAGATGCAAAGGTAAGAAGGTTGCAACGTCTATTGGTGAAATCATATTATGCCAGACTCTTAGCAGTGCGACGAGTGACTCAAGACAATCAAGGCAAGAAAACAGCTGGAGTTGATGGAATAAGAGTAATCTCTCCACGACAAAGGTTAGAACTTGTTGAAAACATTAAGGGAAACCTCAAAGCAAAACCACTGCGACGGGTGTGGATTCCAAAACCTGGTAGGAATGAAAAACGTCCGCTAGGTATACCCACAATCCAAGATAGAGCGAGGCAAGCTCTGGTTAAGTCGGCCCTTGAACCCGAATGGGAATCGAGGTTTGAAGGCACAAGCTACGGGTTCCGTCCTGGACGGTCTGCCCATGACGCAATAAGCAGAATTTATACTGCCATAAATCAAGGACAATACTATGTTCTTGATGCTGATATAGCAAAATGCTCTTACCGTGAACCATGATTACCTACTGTCCAAAATTCATTGTCCAAGCAGCCTAAGAAGAGACCTGAAACAATGGCTCAAAGCGGGAGTGCTAGACAACGGTGTATTCGAGGATACAGAAACAGGGACACCTCAAGGAGGGATAATAAGTCCAATACTCGCCAACATCGCACTGTTGGGAATAGAAAGGCTAGTTAAAGGAATGTATCCAAATAAAGGCACAACCACTCAGGTGAACCTTATAAGATATGCCGATGATTTTGTGGTCATCTCCAAAGACCTAGGAATCATTGAACAGTGCCAAACTGCTATTTCTGAATGGCTAAAACCTGTAGGACTAGAAATAAAACCTGAAAAGACTCGAATCTGTCATACACTCAAAACTATTGAGTATGGCGGCAAGACAGAGAATCCAGGGTTCGACTTTCTAGGATTCAATATCAGGCAATATCCAGTAGGAAAACATAAAACTGGGAAAACAGGCGGGACAGCAAGACGATTAATCGGACATAAAACCCACATAAAACCCAGCAACAAAGCAATTAAAGCCCACACAGAAGCGATAAAAGGTGTAATTAAACAACATAAAACTGCACCTCAATCAGCCCTGATTAATCATCTAAACCCAATTATTCGGGGATGGTCAAACTATTATTCAGCGGTAGTCTCATCAGAGACCTTCAATAAGCTAGACAAAACAGTTTGGCAAATGTTACGGGCATGGACAATATCAAGATGCGGAAAGGCAAGTCACGAAAAGCTAAGAAATTATTTCAGACATGGAACAATTAAACTTAGCAATGGGAAAGAAAGACACGAAAATTGGCTGTTCCAAACCAAAGATGGGTTACATCTATTCAAACACAACTGGACTCCAATTGTCAGACATACCTTAATACGCCCTGACGCAACACCATACGACGGAAATTGGACCTACTGGGCAACCAGGAAAGGACGAGCAATCGATACGCCAAATAGGGTAGCAAAACTACTCAAAAAGCAAAAAGGTAGATGTACCTGGTGTGGGCAATTCTTTACCCCATCAGATTTAATTGAAATAGACCACATTGTACCTAGAAGCCAAGGCGGAAAGGATGACTACAAGAATATTCAATTATTACATCGCCATTGTCACGACGATAAAACAGCTCTTGATGAAGAGATGATGCTGTACTCTTAACAAGTAGACGGTCAAACTAGGAGCCGTATGAGGTGAAAGTCTCAAGTACGGTTTTGAATGGGAGGGGTAGACCGTGAGGTCTATCTCGACCCCTAATTAATCCCCTAATACCAAGTAGTTATCTTGATTATCAGGGTCTGACAGTGCTTTGATAGTGATACCGTCTTCGGTTACAAATGGTTTAGTTAGATTAACGGCCGCAGCTATTTGAGTTGGCCTCAGTCCGTACATTACTGCCATACCCGTCACCCATAACCAACTATGCCGGGATGATTGATGTTGAGGGTTTTTAATGTTATAGGCTTCCTGTTTAGTATTAAGCCACCAATCCTTAAATACATCAACAGCTATCCGTTGTTTCTTTATGAATTGCGTTTGTTTGGGGTTAATAGGTTCAAGCTGTTTAAGCAAGTGTTCTTTGTTAGGTGATTTCTTAGCTATGGCTTTTAAGATGTAGTAACGTTATTTAAATGTTTTGGAACCTACTAATTGTTCCCCGTTACTTAGGGGAGTGTATAGCATAGCTTTAAAGCCCTCCCACGTGGGGTGAATATCCCAGTTAGGAAACTGGTCAAAATATACCCCTTTACTTTGATGGTAAGATGTTAAATCGCTTACGATATCGCGAGAACGTTTCCTTCCTGTGTTGCGGTTGTACCCGGCAAAATACTCATCCTCCAGTTGTTGAAATATTTCCCGGTAGGTTATCAGATTATCCTCAATCTGATTTTTCCCTAGGATGGTTTTATCGTACCAATCCCAAAATTCACTAGCGCTAGTGATAGTCCCTAGGGCTTCAGATACCAATTTAGCTTTCTTGACGCCGTCTATCACCCCTTCTGGAGTACACTCAAGGTTAGCCGTTTTGGAGCTGCGTTTCCCGGTAGGTGGTTGCTTAAACTGCAATAAGAGATTGTACCTAAGCCCTGACTTCTGGATTTTAAGGCTAACCCCCCTAGGACACTCACCCTTAAACTCCTGATAGGCTTTCAAGAATCTAGCATAGCCCCCGTCATAGTTACCCTTTCCCCCTACTGTAGGGGTATTGATATCGTTACTCATTTTTTACTCACTTGTTATCCTGCTATGGTTTTGAGTAACACCTAAGTAACGGTAGAATAGGGGTTATAGGCTATGTAGACGCATCTCCACCATCACCCGCACCACCGATCGCGGGGTGTAAAACTCGCCCCCTCGCTTGCCCTCGGACCCGGCAAACTGGCCGAGAAAATACTCATACACCCGCCCCAATACATCCCTGGCGGTGTCCTGCGCCTCCCCTAGGGCAATGTTAGAGATCAGGTCGATCAACTCCCCCAGCATTACGGCATTCAAGGCGGGGCGGGCGTATTCCTTGGGCAGAACCCCCTTCAGGGAGGAATTCTCCTTTTCGATCGCCAGCATAGCCTCATCAATCAGCTTGCCAATGGTCGGCTGCTTGGCGTTGGCTTGCGGGTGCGACCACCGCGCCGCCTGGGGCACCCAAAACACATTTTCTGCTGCATACTCATCGGAATCTTCCACGCCTTCGGGGTATTCCTCGGCTAGTTCTCGCTGTCGAGTCTCAAAGCGATCGCAGATGTGCTTGAGAAATATTAGCCCCAGGGCAACGTGCTTATAATCGGAGGGCTCCATATTGCCGCGTAACTTGTCGGCTGCCTTGAAAAGTTCCGCCTCATAACCAAGACTGGCACCATTATTTTTTGGGGATGGGGCTGATTTAGGCATAGGGACAAAAGGCGATCGTTCGTTTACTAAGGAAACATTATATGGGAAACCAATCGCCCCAATTACAAACATTCACCCGACAAAAGGCGATCGCTCCTTGAACTCCCGCCGACTTCAGCCAGTTTTCCAGAATTAAAGCTACATCAAGGAAGATACCGAATTGGGTTTTGGCGACCTTCGGCTGTAAAAATCACAACCACCTTTTCACCTGGCTTGAGCAAGTCACGGGCTTTCACAAATAACTCCTACAATATCAATAATGGCAAGGTGTGATCAAACTGTACCATGAAACTGGCAGGAAATTCCCGTCGGGTAGGCTTTCCCTTTTGTCGTCATTGGTGCAATAATCACCGTGGCAATATAACGGTTCATTTCATAGGGTGAGATGATCACACAGGGTCGTGTTTTGGGAGTTGCCCATTTTAACGATTCGGGTTATAATCACTTTGCTGATGCTTGGATCGCCTTAAAGGCAGGATGTAACTACATTGTAACCACAAGCCAAGAAGCGGTCAATTGATGGAGCATCAGCCTGCTTTACCTGTACTTCTCCTCTAGTAGTCTACATAAGGTTCTGGGGGTTCTTCTGTTCCTAACTGAATGACTTTAATGAGGCTTTGAGTCCAGGGATGAAGCTCCGCAAAATAATTCACATTTTTTGTTGATGAATTCACGGTGAGGGTTTCCTGTTGAATTGAAGTTAACAAGCACTGGACTAAACGCCAGCGATCGCTAATTGGCAACTGCCAGACTCTCACCGATAACCTCTGTTCCGTCCGCACCAACGCAGTGTTAACTAGTCAATAAGTTACACAGGAGTAAACACAGTGTTCACTGACAACTTCGATTCTAAGGCTTTAACGATTTGCTCAAGTTCAATATTCGCCTCGGCTTGAAGACCAAGGCATCTAGCAATACCCTCCACATCTGTACTTAAACGACAACCCAACGCTAACCTCAAAGAATGGTCTGGTTGCTCCGTCATTTGATAGGCATGAATATGCATAGAATCTCCTAATTGAGCTTGATGACTGATATGTGAAAAGCTAAATTCACGCTGTATATAATCTAGGAAACAATCTTGAATTACAAGAACCAGCTTTTTATTGATATGCTCAAAAGTCTCAATTTTATGATGTAGCTGTATAAGGATTGTTTTAGCTGTCATTTTCCAGTTCATACCGAAGGTCTTTTGGGATTGACTTTGGTTATCTTCTGTAGGAACTCCCAGTTCTTCAAGTAACCGTTGGCGTTCCGGCCACACAGTACCGGTTGTATCCAGCGTTTGGAGTTCAATGCCAACAAAATCCTTCACCTTATTATTTAAGGCAGATACGAGAAAATAATCCACATTCCCTCCTGGAATTGAAATTTCTGAAACCAGATGCAATTCATTTCCAGGTTCATGGTTCGTTAACAAGTGTAAGCAGTCTATGAAGATCTGTTTTCTCTCTAGCAACCTATGAGGACAAATGATGACCGGAATCGCATTTTTGCCATAGATTACTGAGCAGGTACCTATGGATATATCAGGTTGACTTTTGCGGACTTTTATACAACGCCTTTGTAAATATGGACAATGTTGCTCTCGAATAAGACTTGTCCAATCTATATGTTCGGGTTGATTTATTGAATATCCAAAAATCTCAATTATTTTACTCATAAAATTGTTTCACTTCTGGCTTTCGCTATCTCTAAGTAATGATGGGAAATATCTATCCCGCAGGACTTTCTGCCAAGTAACTGGGCTACCAACATCGTAGTTCCAGTACCACAAAAAGGATCTATAATAATTCCGTTAGGTGGACAGGTAGAAGATATGGGAATTTTACAAAGATCGACGGGATAGGGTGCAAAGTGAAGTTCTCGTTTTTGAGTATCTTCTGGAAGAATTTCCCAAACATCACTTGGCTTAGATCCTTTAGGATGATATTTCAGAAAGTAAAATCCTTTTTCTTTGAGTTCTTTGGCCCGACCAGAAACTTTCTCAGAATCAGAATGCGTGGTTCTTTGTTGCCCTCGAATAATCATCCTGAAATCAGAAATAATGCCATCAGAAACTTGACGAAGAATTTCTTCCAATGCCTGATAAGCATTGCGTTTTTCATTTTCAGATAGGTCAGTGGATAGCTCGATTTTTCGCTTATAGCGAATCCCAGTGACACCCGTCGCCGAAACAACAGAACCATTCACTACTTTCGTCTTTCTTGGTGAAGAACGAATAGAATCTATATCATAGTAATACTTTGGTGACTTCACGAAGTGAAACAGGTTTTCATGTATATTTCTCAATCTATCCTTAGAATGGTCTGGTCCTCCTTTAACTTTGTTCCAAATAACGCTATTTCTTAGGATCCAGCCTTGATTATCTGTCAAGTTCAAGGCGATACGCCACGGTAAGCCGAGCAAGTTTTTGTGGTAGTAAGAATCGCCAATGTTGAGCCAAAAAGAGCCTGTTTTCTTCAGAACTCTATGAACTTCAGAAAAAACTGAGCATAAGTTATCTACATAAGTCTTGAAATCCGGCTCCCATCCGATTCCGCCTGCGTCATATTCTCTTTTTCCCCAATAGGGTGGACTAGTCATACAACAATCGAAAGAATCACTGGGTAGCTCTTTCATGACTTCAAGAACATCTCCCAACAAAAGCAAAGGGGCGATACTTTTATTTACTCGATAATTTTCAAATTGCTCTTGAAAGTCTTGATTGACTATGAGACAGTCACCAAATAGTGGTAGCCGAAGGTTCTGTGGTGATTGTGATGGAGCATCATCCTCTATTCGCATTTTTGATCCTTGAACTTTCAAGCAGCACCAGTGCTCCTACAGGTTTTTGAACCTTTAGGGGATTCTACAACAGATAGAGCTAATGTATTAGTCCAGAGCAGCTTCAAAGTAAAGCTCAACCCAACTCCATAGTTGCAACTACTCAGTAACAGCATTTGCTGTCCCATATAAGTGTCATTCACCAATCAGGGGGCTTACCCTTTGCTACCGAGCTAGCTAACTATTAATTAGGCAGCGATTAGCAGCCTAACATACCCAAGATGTGGAAAGCTGAACCCTCCATAACTAAGCTGTGCTGGGATTTTAGCACATAAATATCGAGGTGTCAAAAATTGGTAGATTTAGCATACACAAAACTTCATTCCTCGCCCAATTCCTTAACTGGCAAGGGGTTCAGCCTTTTTTAAAGGTGGATGTTATACAGAATCAAGGGGATATGCACCTTAGCCTCAAAAAGCTACAAGCCTTTACTGCCAGGAGTTACTGTTTTTAATCACTCTGGGCAAACAATCGCCGGATCAAGGTTTCCATCTGCTCCGACTGAAAGGGTAAATTCGGATACACATCAAACCCGGAAAAGGCATTTTTATCGGCTTCCCAAACATTCATCCGACAAAAGGCGATACGGCTACCGCCACGCTCCGCGATCGCTCATTCAACTCTCGCCGACTTCAGCCAGTTTTCCAGAATTAAAGCTACATCAAGGAAGATACCGAATTGGGTTTTGGCGACCTTCGGCTGTAAAAATAACAACCACCTTTTCACCTGGCTTGAGCAAGTCACGGGCTTTCACAAATAACTCCTACAATATCAATAATGGCAAGGTGTGATCAAACTGTACCATGAAACTGGCAGGAAATTCCCGTCGGGTAGGCTTTCCCTTTTGTCGTCATTGGTGCAATAATCACCGTGGCAATATAAAGGTTCATTTCATCCTGTGAGATCATCGCACAGGGTCGTTTTTTCTTAATTTCACTGCCAATTGTGGGGTCAAGATTAACCAAAAAAACATCGAAATGCGATCGCTACCACTCCCATTCGCTTTGTTCCCAATCGGTACTGTTTATATGTGAGACTCACTTTTAATTTCACATTGTGAATCGTACAAGGTCACAATTTATGGGAATTCCATTCACTAAGTTGAGCAGTGCTTTATCGCTAACTATAGGAACTCAACGCTCTAGTTTTTTGAGTTCCTCGATATGGTTTGCTCCTCACTGTCTTAGGAGTAATGAATTGGCATACTCAGCATAAGTTCTACACTTTTTTATTTGTGCAGTTGCCTCTGGGACAATTGAGTTCAACCCACTGATAAGCGTTTTCTTCTCCTCAGCAGCAAGTTGCTGATCTTCCTGAGCCTGCTTTCAGCTATCCCTGTAGTTACTTAAATAGGCATCCAAAGAGGCAAAAAATTGATCAAACCGCTGTTGGAAATCATCATCAAGATACTTATTCAAACTTTCTTCAAGAGCAGTAATACTCGCTTGCATTGAATAATTTATTTCAGGAATCAACTCATTTAGTGAAACCGTATAATAATCTATATTCTTGTTAGGACGCTTTCGTTTTTATGTAAGACCGATTGGTATTATCCAAAGCCAATGCCACCACACTCTTTTGTTAACTGTTACTTCTTCATATCCCTGATCTATGGTTTTGGTTTGGCTTCTAATGTGAGGTCTATTAACAGATATATGGTCAGATGTATCTACAACAGGAGGGGGTAGAGAAAGGGTGATATCAAAAGATTTATTAAGACGGGTACGTGCTCTTTCAATAATGGGGTTTGTTTCTTGTTCCAAAAAACTCATTAATTTTGAACGTGCTTTCTCAACCTCGCGAATCGTTTCCTCTCGAAAGGCGACCAGAAGACTCTCTGCTCGTTGCTTGGCATAAGCAACGGCTCCATTGGCAAATTCCTCTGCTTCATCATCACTCTTAAATTCCAAGATTCCAGAACTCTTAAATTCTACGGCGTTTTTCAGTCTTTCGGAAATCCATTTAGGAAATAATTCAAAGCTACCCAGCGGAGTCGTAAAAATTTTTCTTGCTTCTATGTCTAGCCTTTGGATTAAATTAGCTTGCTCATAGTCTTCTTTGGCAAAGTAATCTTCAAGACTTATGGCTGCTGTTTCCTTTAATTTCCCAAGTAAGTCTTCAAGATTTTTTTGAAGATGATTCTTGATATTATCAACTTCTTTAAGTCGCTTACGACTCAGTTCAAGATGTTCAAGATCTTGCTCCAACGCTGCCACTTCTAACCTGAGTTTCTCTTCGTCTTTAGCAATGGCACTACTTCTTAGTATAACGTCATCTCTCAATTCTTCTAAACGTTGACGGCTAAGATTAAGTGCAGATTTGATACATCTGGGAGCAGCACTTTCCATGAGAACATTGATGGCGTTCTCCAAGAAGGGCTCAAAACCGGACTTCTTCCATAATCTCTGAGCCTTTTTTTGCAATTGTTCCAATGAACAATCTTCAAGTTCCTCTTCCCAATCAATCCCAAAAACTTGCTCTGCTAAAGCTCTTGCAGTTTTCATCTCCTCTTTTTTAATATTAGGGTGATGTTGCATTTCCGAAAGGAAACTCGCCGCACAAAAAGCCCATCTGGCGGCTACCTCAAACACCCTTCCTGCATCACTTGATTCACCCAATCCCAAATCAGCAATGACAAACTGCTTCACCTTCTCAGATGTCATCGGATCTTTTTCAGTTCTTTGATCAACCTTATTGACAAGAACATATAAATTCTCTTTCCCTAACAATCGAACAACCGGTTCAACTTGGCGCTTAATTTCCTCTGCTGCTTTGTTATTTAACTGTGTAAAGTCAAGGACAATTAGAACCATTGAACTTCGGCGTAATTGCTCTGCTACAACCGCAGACAATCTCAGGTTTTCTCCGGCTTAATTAGGTCCGGGAGTATCAACAATAACGAGATTTCCTAAGAATTTAGATTGACCAGCATCTGTGGCTTTCCAGAAAGGAGTATAGATGCAGGGAACGTCAAAATATTCTTGATTTAATGGATCTATCAACGGCTCAAGAACTGTACAAACGCGAACGATGTCATTCAAATCCGTTAATGTTTGTTTGATGCCTTCTAACCCCCCTATCTCAGACTGAATCGAGAAGCCATCTTGAATTTTCGGAATCAGTGAAGTTAAATGGGGATACTTTGCCATTTTGGTAACTGCCTGATTTAGACCGTTTGTTTTAATTTTCTGCTGTAGAGTTGAAAGAGTCCTCTTTAAACATGAAATAGTATTTGGCTTCAGCACTAAAACTGGCTGTGCTTTATCAGAACGAAGAATAATTTCCGTGGGTAACGTAGTCATGGCTGATGCCCGACTAGGTAATATATCTTGTCCAACAATCGCGTTGATAATCGTAGACTTCCCCGCCTTCATAGGAGCAACGATCGCCATGACTAACTCAAGATCTTCTACATTCTTTTTGGCATCTACAACTTCTTTTTGAAACCCGGCATACTTCTTACCTGAAGGGTCAGAAATCAACAGATTACTGGCACGATACATTAACTCTTCGATTTTCTTAAGTAGACTTATTACGTCTTGTTGCAAGTCCTCAAGATTTGGTTGTAGAAAATCTGTACTCATGATGGGTTATTAGAATCAATTGACTTAACTAGAGAAATATAGTTTGTATGATCACCATATCTTTAGGCATTTGGGTTAATTCATCCTTGCTCAAGATCTTGTGTAACTCTCTGCCAACTGGTCTAACTTAACCTGGCTGCAAAACCGACAGCATTTAGCCACGACTCCACCGAGGGCTGGCGACATAACCATTATTAATTAGGCGGCGATTAGCAGCCTAACATACCTAAGACTTTAGGAAGCTGAACCCTCCATAACTAAGCTGTGCTGGGATTTTAGCACATAAATATCGAGGTGTCAAAAATTGCTAGATTTAGCATACACAAAACTTCATTCCTCGCCCAATTCTTTAACTGGCAAGGGGTTCAGCCTTTTTTAAATGTGGATGTTATACAGAATCAAGGGGATATGCACCTTAGCCTCAAAAAGCTACAAGCCTTTACTGCCAGGAGTTACTGTTTTTAATCACTCTGGGCAAAGAATCGCCGGATGAAGGTTTCCATCTGCTCCGACTGAAAGGGTAAATTCCGATATACATCAAACCCGGAAAAGGCATTTTTATCGGATTCCCAAACATTCACCCGACAAAAGGCGATACGGCTACCGCCACGCTCCGCGATCGCTCCTTGAACTCTCGCCGACTTCAGCCATTGTTCCAGATAATCTATCAAATCGGTGTAACGGTGAAGCCGAAGGTTTCAAATACTCCGACTACCTCACGTCCGCTGAGAACAGGAAGAGTAGAGGACATGATTACGCCATTACCTCTACTTGGCAGGTTTCAATCGTTAGGGGTAGCCCACGTTCTGCACGAACTTCAAGGCAAGCGATAATTGCATATCTGATATTTTCTAGAGCTTCTGCCCTCGTTTGACCTTGGCTGACACAACCCGGAATGCTGGGACACTCTACAACCCAAACTCCATCTTCGTCACGGTCAAGTGTTACAGTCAACTTCATCAGTTTTCACCATGAAAATCTAGGAGAATATTGGTATCAATTAAAACTCTCACTGAAGGTATTTCTCCACCCGATGCTCTTCTAGCATCACAGCTACTTCTTGGTCAGTTGGTGCAGGCTGGTCTGTTTTGAGTAAGGCGCGCATTCGTCGAATTGCACCATAACGATCAGGCTTTGCACTTGGGGTATTCTGCAAGGACTCAATTATAGCACTGACCAACGCGAGGCGATCGCTCGGTGATAACTTGATAGCTTCTTCCTTCAGGTTTTGCAGTAACATAGACAGCTCCCTAAAAATCACAATCGCCCCAACTCCCCTAGATTCTTCAAGTCTAACTCAAAATCTTCTACGTCGCAGGAGTAGATGGGAATATTAAGATGCTGGAGTGGAGCTGTCGCAGATAACCTTTGATTCTTACCGATTACCTCTCAATCGGTCGGCTCCAACGCAGTGTTAGGCTTTGACTGGGGTTTAGGAGAAGCGTTTATACGAGTTAACTGACTTGGCTGGCGATCGCTTTAGTTTTTCTGTATGATGATTGTGGCCAGGAGCAATGGCTACTTGACAACCCGTTATCCGTTA
>NZ_PKGG01000251.1:0-6769 GCF_046480465.1 Arthrospira sp. PCC 8006 | reverse complement strand
ATCGCTTTGCTGTCCGTGGGGGTGGCGACTTGGTACACTCMTTTTGAGTTATCCCTGCTCACCGGTTTATTATTGGCGATCGCTTCTAAGGGTATACGGCGGCGACGCTATCATCAAGATTATTCCTCCGAAGATTCCCCAGATATTTAAATCTTGGGGCTTCCTGAGCGACTAATTAGCGCCACTTCCTAAGATATACAGACTGATTAAAGTGCCGCTATTCCATAAACTGTGTAGCAACATGGGAGCCAAGAGATTGCGCGATCGTGTATAGACAAACCCCAGGACAATTCCTAACACAAATAAAGGCAAAATTTCCGAGACATTCAAATGAGCCACAGCAAACAGTAACCCACTGGCTATAATTGCACCCCACAGCGGAAAATAGCGGGTTAACGAAGGTAACAGAAACCCCCGAAATAATACCTCCTCAAACCAAGGTGCTGCTATAGAAGCCGTGAAGAAAAATATCCCTAAAGCTACCGGATCTCGATTTTCCAAAGCTATGGGTAATATCGGATTACTTCCCCCTTGACCATCCCATAATCTTTGATTGACTAAGGAAGTTAAAATCACTAAGGGTAAAGCTACGCAATAGCCACCGAAACCCCAGAATAACCAACTATCCCATAATTTGAACCTAAACCAACCTTCCGGGAGAGGGAAAAATGATTTTATAGACAGATATAAAACCCCCAAACCACCACCCACTAAAATCATATAAGTTAGGAGGATATAAAAGGCTTGCAGTCTCACATCTCCCGCCGCTCTTAAACCCAGGAGTTGAAAAATCAGCGGGATTAACAACTGTCCAACTAGGAAAAACCCTAAAACAAACACTTGCACAATCGTTTCCGCTGTCCAAGGTACAGACCATTCTACATCAGCATTGCGGTTGATAATTGCCTGTTCACGTTTCAGGAACCATTGCACCCCTAAAATGATAGATAGGATAATTCCCGACACCAACCCGAACCCAGGAATAGCCGAAACAATGGCTAATTTATAAACAGCATTTTCTGAGGTTTCCTGTTGTTGATTATTGAGTTGTTGTAAGACATCTTCACGGTTTTGTAAATCGTAGAGTTGGGCTAAACCTTGAAAGCGGAACCAACCCTCTAAATTTGCCTGTAAAATATCTTCGTCATCAGCCCCTATATCTGGTGGCTCTGTCCAGAGTCCTACTAATACTTGAGCCGTGGCACTGGTGGGATAATTACCATTGTTAGAAATGAGGGATTCCCAAGTGGCGATCGCCTTTTGGGAGTCTCCCAGCACCGCTTGCATAATGCCAATTCGCAATTCTAACTCACCTATGGTCTGTGCTAATTCTCCCCGCGAAAATTCTGAAGGCTGATTGGGTTGTAGTCGCTGTAAATTTTGGTAGTTAGACTCCTGCACCTTTTGGTATTGTTGGAGCGCAGAATTAACCGCATCTTTACCGATGATATTATCTCGTAGGGTTAGCCAATTCGCCCGGTCTTCCGTCTGTGGTTCCCACTCAGAAGCCTGGAGAACTAAATTGGTCTGATACAGTTCCAGACGGCTTTGAATTTGGGGCTGAGTCCAACTTCCCAGTAGGCTTAAAGTTACATATAGTATAGATATAAAAGTGAGAATGGTTAAAATTATCTGTTTTAATTTCATGTACTTTCTGTTACCGTCAATTTTTATCAATGAGACTTACCATTGGGGATGGCTGGCCAAAAGTTCAGCCATTTGAGTAGCAGGTAAAGGCCGAGAAAAGAAATATCCTTGTCCGCCATTACATTGGAGTTCTCGCAGTTGTGCAAGTTGTTCGGGGGTTTCTATTCCCTCAGCTACCGCTACCATGTTTAAAGTTTTAGAGATACCAATGATAGCAGGAATTAGCCCCAGGTTTTCAGGAGTTCCATCTAAAAGACTGACAAAAGACTTATCAATTTTAATGGTGTCCACCGGGAAGGCGTGTAAATAACTTAGGGAAGAGTAGCCTGTACCAAAATCATCGAGACTTAAACCGATGTGGCGATCGCGAAATTGAGTTAAAATAGTCCGGGCTGTTTGTGTATGTTCGACGATCGCACTTTCCGTCATTTCTAATCTCAGGCATTTAGGATTTAAACCACTTTCAGCCAGGATATCATCAACGGTAGCAATGAGATCCGCTTGGGTAAACTGTCTGACAGAGAGATTTACACTAATGCTAACAGATTCATCCACCAATTTCTGTTCTTGCCAATGTTTGAGTTGATGACAGGCTTCTACCAGCATCAAAGTTCCAATAGTAGTAATTACCCCCATTTCCTCAGCCAAGGGGATAAACATACCAGGGGAGACCAAACCCCGTTGGGGATGTTGCCAACGCACCAAGGCTTCCATGCTATAAATTTTACCAGTTTCCAGATTAATAATTGGCTGATAATAAGCCATTAATTCTTGATTGTCTAGTGCCCGTCTCAGGTCAGTTTCTAACCCCAATAAATCGAGGGCTTCTTTGTGCATAGCCGGGTCAAAGATATGATATTGTCCCCGTCCTAGGGCTTTGGCACGATACATAGCTGTATCTGCATCTCGCAATAAATGCTCTGGTTGTTGATAGTCCGTATTACTGAGAACCACACCGATACTCATATTAATAAAAATCTCTCGGCTATAGATTTGAAAAGGACAAGACATCACCTCCAGAATAGAATCAGCGAGATTCCTTACGGGTTCAATTTCATTAACATCATGTACAATAATGGCAAATTCATCTCCGCCCAAACGGGAGAGTAAATCATTATTTTTGAGTATTTTTTGAATGCGATCGCCAATAGCAATTAACAATTCATCTCCCACCGTATGCCCCAAGGAATCATTGACCACCTTAAAGCGATCGCAATCCATAAACAGCACCGCAAAACCCCGAATATTCCCCTCCTTTAAATTATTCATTGCCCCAGATACCTGCTCCATAAATAAAGTCCGGTTGGGCAGTCGTGTCAACGGGTCATGTAGAGCCATTTCCAACAATTTATCATTAGCCATTTCTAATTGTTGAGTGCGTTCTTTGACCCTAGCTTCTAACTCAGTATTTAACTCGAGAATTTTCTTTTCCGCCGCCTTCAGCATCAGGTGATTTTCCACCCGAACTAGAACCTCCTCCATTTGAAAAGGCTTTGTAATATAGTCTACACCGCCAGACCCAAAGGCTTTCACCTTATCAAACACATCATTTAAAGCACTGAGAAATATTACCGGAACCTTAGCCAAATTTTGATTATTTTTTAATTCTTTACAAACCTGATATCCATCCATTCCCGGCATCATAATATCCAGTAGAATCAAATCTGGCGGCACTGTCTTAACCGCCATCAAAGCCATTTTACCATTAACAGCCTTGCGGACATTGTATCCTTCCATCATCAAAATTTCCGAGAGAAGGTGTAAATTTTCCGGCTTGTCATCAACTACTAAGATATCTGCTTTTGGTGTATCCACTTATTTTCACTCAATTCGGTATTTGTCGGATATTAGGTGCTTCCGGCTTGGTTTGTTCTACCAATTCCAGGACCTTATCAAACTGAAAACTTCCCACCCATTCTGTGATTGTATTAGCCAGATTACTGTATTGAGTGGGAATCTCTTCAATCAGGTCTAACAGTAGTAAATCACTCCCCTGAGCCGCAGCATAATAGACCTGATCGAGCCAATATTCTGGCATTTCTCGGATTTGTTCTAAGTTAAGTTGTGATGGTTCGGTCTGGTCATGATCTTGGGAAGAATTCAAATTTACAGACATCTCCGGCTGTGTATTGTAAATATATTGCACACCCAGATATTGACTCAATTTACTGAGCAATTCTCCTCGCTGAAAAGGTTTTCGCAACAAATCATTGCATCCCACCTTCATAATATCCTGTCTTTGTTCCTCAAAGGCACTAGCTGTCAGTGCAATAATGATGGTCTCCCCACCCCCAGGCTGAGAGCGAATTTGCCGGGTAGCCTCATAACCATTGACCACAGGCATTCGCATATCCATAAAAATCAGGTCAGGGTTCCACTCTTGCCAAATAGCGATCGCCTCCGAGCCATTGTTAGCTGGTCGGACCGAAAAACCCAGGACACTCAGGAGTTCCACCAGCAATAAACGATTGCTTTCTCGGTCTTCAACCACCAAAATGCGATAGACTGGCTGATCAGCAGCCAAACCGATGACCCTATCCATAATAGATGCGATCGCCTGGTTTGGCTTGTCCTCACTCCTTTGCACTGGAATAGTAAACGAAAAAGTCGAACCCTGATTTAGACAACTACGAACAGTAATTTCACCACCCATTAGTGTGACAAATTGCTGTGCAATTGCCAACCCCAGACCGCTACCCTCCGAAGCATTTAAACCCGTTTCCGTTTGTGCAAAGGCTTCAAACAGTCCTTCACAGTCTTCGGGAGCAATTCCCAGCCCAGTATCTTCCACTTCAAATTGTAATAGATCTGAGGCATCCCGGTTTTGGTGAGAAACCCGAACAGTCACACTACCTTCATCAGTAAACTTAATAGCATTTCCCAATAAATTAATCAACACCTGACGCAATTTTTTCTCGTCAGCTTTAATATGCCTAATCAAACCTTTGGGGCGCTCAAAAATCAGATGTAAATTTTTAGAAGTAGCCCGCAATTTAAACAAATCTTCCAAACCCTGAAGAAACTCATGTAAATCAAAAGCATTCACCTGAAGTGTCGCCCGTCCGGCCTCAATCCTAGACATTTCCAAAATATCATTAATCAGACCGAGAAGATGCTCACCCGACCGATTAATAATCTCAATATGTTGACGATTTTCGGGAGCCAGATTCTGGTTAGTAGACATCAGTTGAGCAAAGCCCAAAATCGCATTTAAAGGAGTTCTTAACTCATGACTCATATTCGCCAAAAACTCACTTTTAGAGCGATTAGCCGCATCGGCAATTTCCTTAGCCTGTTGCAGTTGTCTAGCCTGTTCTTGAGTTTTTGCCAACAATTCCGCCTGTTGAACAGCCACCCCCAACTGAGAGCCAATTTGTGTCACTGTGCGAATTTCAGCAGTCGTCCAAATGCGGGGATGATAATTCTGATAGACTGCCAATAATCCCCAAAGTTGATAGCCCGAAAAAATCGGGGTAATAATATAAGCCCTAGCTTGAAACTGTTTTAATAATTCCAGATAACAAGCATCGAAACCCATTTCATAAATATCATTCACACATCTATAACTGACCCCTTTTCCATAAATACCACCTTGATTTTGTTGCAAATAAGTATCCGAAATCACATGGCGATAATTAATTTCCTGAAAAGCACATTTTTCCTGTTCAATAGCGATGCGGGTAGCCTTACTATCTCGTAGAGGTCCGGCCGTAAGTTGCACCCAACCTTCAGCCACGGACTCAGCCATAAATTCTCCACTCCAGTCTTCCCGGAAGCGATAAACCAAAACCCGATCGCAATTTAAAACCTGTCTAAGTTCCCCAGTCGTAGCACTAAAAATCTGCTCAAGTTCCAAAGTTTTTCGCATTTGCTGAACCATTTGCAGAATAGAGCGTTCTTGTTCCGCCCCTTCCCGCAGAGCCTGTTCAGCCATTTTCCGGTCGGTAATATCAGTATGAAATCCCACCATACGATAGGGCTGGTTATGTTCATCCCAAAGAGCCACCCCCCTAGAGCGAATCCAGCGCCATTCACCATTATCTAATTCGGTGCGATATTCCACATCAAAAGCGGGAATTTCCTTAGCTAAATAGCTATTTAACATCTCTTTAACCCACAGGCGGTCATCTGGATGAACAATTTTTAGCGCCGAGTCCAAATTAGAGAAACAATCTAAATCCGGTTGGCAGCCGAACATAATTTTGCCTCGGGGGGACAGATAAACCTCATCGGTAGAAATATCCCAATCCCAAATGCCATCATTAGCACCCTCCACCGCCAGAGTAAATCTCTCTTGACTGCGCCTGAGAGCCTCTTCAGCCTGCTTTTGGTTAGTAATATCACTAATAGTACATATAACCCGCATCACCTCACCTCCCGGCTCGTGTAGTGTGGCATTCACCAATAACCACCGTCGCTGTTGAGTTTTCGGGTCATCAAACCCCAGAACCATATGATGGACGGCTTGACCTGTGGCGATCGCCCTTTGTACAGGTAAATCTGACAAGGAAATTGGCGATCCATCCTCCATCACCAAATGCCAACCTTCTCCAAACACCTGAAGGCTATCTGGTTCAATATCGAGCCGTAAAAGATCCAAGGCGGCCTGATTAAAAACCAAAATTTCCGCCTTAGCATTCAGCAGCAACATTCCCACTTGCATTTGCTGAATCAAAGTCCGAAACTGCTGTTCACTGTCTTTTAAAACTTTTTCGCGCGCCAATTGATTGACCAGTTTGTGATCCCATAACTTAGTTAACACAATAAAAAATAGACAGATCACCGTCCCCAATCCGACTGCGATCGCCAACCCAGAGGGACTCAAATGGGGATTCACAGTCAGACCAGAATCAATAGGCAGATTTAATCTGGGTACAAACTGAGTCGCCGACCTTCCTAGATAGTGCATTCCACTGACACCCAATCCCATAATCATGGCACTGATCACCTTTTGTGGAGTTTTGGCGACCACAGAATCATCGAGTAGTCGAAAAGCCAGCCACAGAGAAATCAAAGCCACATCAATAGCGATCGCCACAGAAAACACCACCAAACGGGCATCATAATCAGGATAAACCGACCCGCCGCCGGTTGTGACACCAGCCCCAGAAATATCCCCGAG
>NZ_PKGG01000496.1:0-769 GCF_046480465.1 Arthrospira sp. PCC 8006 | reverse complement strand
GAGAGTGGGAGTGCAGGGGATGGGCGGTATTGGTAAMACCGTCTTGGCGGCAGCTTTAGCGCGGGATAATGAGGTGCGGCGGCGGTTTCGGGATGGGATTGTCTGGCTGACGGTGGGGATTAACCCCCAACCGATGGCGTTGTATGACACCATAGCCAAAACCTTGGGGGACAGCTACGCTTTTGCTTTGCAGGAAGGGGAAAGCCAGTGGAATGCCTATTTGTCTAATCTCTTGCGGGATAAATCCTGTTTGTTGGTGTTGGATGATGTGTGGTCACAATCCGAAGCCGAGCGGTTTGTGGAGGTGTTGGGGCCCGATTGTTGTCTGTTGTTGACGACGCGGGATGCTCGGCTGATTGCGGGGTTGGGGGCTAATGGCTATCAGGTGGGGGAGTTGGATGAGAACCAATCCCGGCAACTGTTAGCGAATTGGGCGGGACTGCATATTGAGATGTTGCCCGCTACAGAAGCGGCGGCGGTGATTGACCATTGCGGGAATTTACCCTTAGCGTTGGCGTTATGTGGGGCGCAAGTTGGTATGGGAACCAGTTGGGGGGATTTAATCACGGCGTTGGCTGCGGCGAATTTGCGGTTTTTTGACCATACCCACGGCAGTATTTATAAGTCTTTAGATGTGAGTGTGGCGGCGTTAGGGGAACCCCTACGACGGGCGTATTTAGAGTTGGGGATTGTTGCGCCGGATGTGGAGATTTCGGAGACGGCGTTGGTGACGTTGTGGGGGCGACGGGGGGAGAAGCAGGAGTATCAA
>NZ_PKGG01000270.1:0-5941 GCF_046480465.1 Arthrospira sp. PCC 8006 | reverse complement strand
GAAGCGGAACCGATGAAATTGGGGTTTGAGTGTCAGGACTTACTGCGATCGGGTCTGGGAAAGTATGATTATTATTGTTATCTGGAGGATGATTTAATTCTCCATGACCCGTGGTTTTTTATCAAGTTGGCTTGGTTTAATGCTTATGCGGGGGATGATTGTCTTTTGCAACCTAACCGTTATGAAGTATCCCCCTACGGACTTATTAATAAAGCCTATGTTGATGGGGATTTATTACCCCATGTGACGGCGAAGTTTCAAAATATACGCGATCGCCCCCAATTGGTGGGTAAGGTCATGGAGCAACCCATTCAATTTAATCGCAGTTTAAACCCCCACGCTGGCTGTTATTTTCTCAACAATAACCAGATGGAACATTGGATCAAACAACCTTATTTTTTAGACCGAGATAGCAGTTTTGTGGGTCCCCTGGAAAGCGCGGCAACTCTAGGAATTATGAAGAGTTTTAGGATTTATAAACCCGCCCCGGCTTATGCGAACTTTTTGGAAATTCAGCATTTTGGCTCGACTTTTTTAAGTCTCATTGGTAAGCAGGTGAAGTTAGGAAATTCCCCCCACCAAACCCATGGAGAAGTGGAAGGTTAATTGATGGGAAATATCTTCTACTGACACTGTTTCCCTACCCTACCCCCTCATTAACAAGACTTCACCCTGGGGGCTTTTTAAGACTCGGTTTTCTCGCCTTTCCCTCCCCTTGCGCTTAATTGGTAGGGTATGACTTTGGAAAATCACAAAATGCGATCGGCATTCCCTAGCCGTTTCCGTCCCCTTGTGCTTAATTGGTAGGGTTGGACTCCCCTAACGACCTGAGACGTACCCTGGTCATCAAATAATATTATGTTTCCGTCCCCTTGCGGGGAATTGGTAGGGTTGGACCCCGTAGGAGGCGGAACATACTGGGTTCAGGATTTAGAAAATGTTTCCGTCCCCTTGCGGGGAATTGGTAGGGTTGGACTTTTATTGTTGTAATTTGAGGAAAATAAAATGGGCTTCAAAGTTTCCGTCCCCTTGCGGGGAATTGGTAGGGTTGGACTGAAAATGGCATAAACCTCCTTTAATCTATATAAAAGTTTCCGTCCCCTTGCGGGGAATTGGTAGGGTTGGACACAGTATAGTAAGCTTTTTAAAAGAAAAATTAGAATTAACAGTAGTTTCCGTCCCCTTGCGGGGAATTGGTAGGGTTGGACTAGGTCTGTCGTGGCAAATCTACGCCCCTCGGGGTATGTGGTTTCCGTCCCCTTGCGGGGAATTGGTAGGGTTGGACACCAAACCAAAGCAAAAACGCAAGCCCCAAAAAAAGCGAAACGTTTCCGTCCCCTTGCGGGGAATTGGTAGGGTTGGACATATTTTCCAACCAAGAGAGAGCGGCCTCTCTATTTTGGAGTTTCCGTCCCCTTGCGGGGAATTGGTAGGGTTGGACTGGTTCCCTGTGATGCAGCCACAACACGCTTTTTAGTTTCCGTCCCCTTGCGGGGAATTGGTAGGGTTGGACTGGGTGGGGTGGGAGTATGTAGAAGACAAACGGAAGATAGAGTTTCCGTCCCCTTGCGGGGAATTGGTAGGGTTGGACCGCCGGGTAAAATCGATGGGCTCTTCGGTGCTAAGACGTTACGCGCGTTTCCGTCCCCTTGCGGGGAATTGGTAGGGTTGGACCCTGGCAAACGCCAGAAGCGTTTCAGCATCATTTTCGGGAAGTTTCCGTCCCCTTGCGGGGAATTGGTAGGGTTGGACTTGATAGGCAGAGTGTTTGATGGGCATTTAGATACCGATGTCGAGTTTCCGTCCCCTTGCGGGGAATTGGTAGGGTTGGACCCTAAGTTTGTGTGCCGCATAAAGGACAGTAACAGTAAAAGATTTAATGTTTCCGTCCCCTTGCGGGGAATTGGTAGGGTTGGACCCTTCCAATTTTAAGAGGAAGGGTAGTCGGATTTTCAAAGGAGGGTTTCCGTCCCCTTGCGGGGAATTGGTAGGGTTGGACAGGCCCCCTTCTACAAGTGGCAGGAGAAGCAATTCTCGTGTTTCCGTCCCCTTGCGGGGAATTGGTAGGGTTGGACTAGGGGGCCAGCCGCCCCCTTGCGTAAGTCTTCGATGACTTCCGGGTTTCCGTCCCCTTGCGGGGAATTGGTAGGGTTGGACTTCTTCTTCATAATTTTTACTATTCTCTATGTTATATTTATTGTTTCCGTCCCCTTGCGGGGAATTGGTAGGGTTGGACCTCCCGAAGTTTCGCCACGTCGCCAGCATGATATCTGAAGTGTTTCCGTCCCCTTGCGGGGAATTGGTAGGGTTGGACAAAGAATCCTCTAGGAGCCTCCTCGAAAGAATCCTCTAGGTTTCCGTCCCCTTGCGGGGAATTGGTAGGGTTGGACCCGCACGGGTGGAAGCTAATCGGGATGATATCATCGTGATGCTCTCGTGTTTCCGTCCCCTTGCGGGGAATTGGTAGGGTTGGACTTGACGGGCAAGACGAGCTGTTGCGGTTTATTCACGCAAAGTTTCCGTCCCCTTGCGGGGAATTGGTAGGGTTGGACAATAAACGGGAAATTCACCCCCCACCTGTTGGCGTTTCCGTCCCCTTGCGGGGAATTGGTAGGGTTGGACCCTATACCTTTGGAAACCTTACAGTATGCGGTTTTCAAGGTGCGTTTGCGCGAGAACACGTAGAAGGTGCTTAACAAAACTTTACAGGCTTGTTTGGCGCGAGTAAATTCGTTTGTTTTGCGATGTTTTTATATTATCAGGAGTTGTGCGAGACTGTCAACCCCCCAAAAAACAAATTTCTCTTTTTTTAGCTCAAGTTTATATCAGGTTTCTGTTGTATCCTCGTCGCGCCATATTATTAAAAACTGCAATATAACTTTACATTGCTGAAAATCATTGACTCAAGGGCATTTCAGCCCCAAAGCCATCAAAATTGGGACGATCGCCACCCTTACAAAATGAGAAAGTCTGGTGGTTCGTAAGGAAGCGGTCCCCCGTAGACCTTAACCTGAGCTTTAGTCGAGGGATTGAGGGGATAAGCCCGCAGACTATCCTTTTCTAAATTCAAAACCTTCAGCCACCGCTTATTCAATAAGTCCTCCAGAATTTTTTCCTCCAGGGGACACTCAAACACCGAATACTGAACCCGCTGACACCGCGCCTCCAACAACTTCGCCAACTTGTTGCGGCGCTTGTCGTCTCTTACGTCGTAGCAAACCAACCAAAAATTCGCCATAATGATATCCTTCTAAAGACTTGAGAGTAGGGGATCTGATGCACCGATGATTTCACCGAAAAATAAAAGCCTCATAGTCCAAGCGAGTTTCTACCAAACAACGACCGAGCGATCGCCCCTGCTCCAAAAGGATCTGACTTAGTTTAAGTTTCCGATGTTGTGGGGGATATAGGATAGAATCCTGGAGTTGGCGTTCCAACTGTCCCAAGTACAGCTTTTTCGCCGTTTGTCCCAACCATATCCCCTCCTCCTCCCCTGGTGCGGGTTCAAAATCATTAGGATCAATCAACCCGCTGTTAATTAAAGCGATCGCCACCCGATCAACCACTACCGGGCGAAATTCCTCCATCAAATCTAGTACCAAATTGGGGCGAAATGGGGCGTTCGCATGGAAAAACCCCAAATAAGGGTCAAACCCCGCCTGAACAGTAGCCGCAAATACCCGCGCCAACAAAACCCCATAACCCCAACTCAATAGCGCATTAACGGGATCTTTAGGTGGGCGGCGGTTACGTCCGGTGAACTTCCACTCTGGGGGGAACCAGTGGGTTAGCCCTTGGAAATAAATACGGGCGCAGACCCCCTCAACTCCCATTAATTCATTGCGATCAAGGGGAGTTTCTGTCTGTTTGAGCCGGGGAAGGTAAGAGGCGATCGTGTCGATCGCTTCAGTTAATTGGGTGATTTTACCCTGAGTTTCGCGGTTGCGTCGCTGAAGAAGGTATCGCTGGTTACGGACTTTCCCCAAAATTAGCTTTTGGGCGATCGCCATGCTGAAGGTCGTATCGAGGGCGCGATATTGGGCGAGTCTTACCGTCGGGTTGGTGTGAAAGTGTCCCTGGAGACGGCCGCGAAACCGTCCGTCTTGGCGTAGAAAAATGGTTTCGATGCCACGATCAAGAAGTTGGGCGATCGTGCTATCGGTTAACTGAACCCCTGGAAGTATGACCACTAAATCAACTTCGGCTAGGCGGCAAGTTGTGGAACCTTTGGATTGCTGAATTATTACAGTTCTTTTGGTAATCATGCAATATGGTTTCCCAGTCCCCCTCCCCCCTGGGATTCCGATTTAGGGTCAGGGTAATCTTGCCGGCTATTTCCCTGCTGTAATTATCGCACCTTTGGGATGATTTACTGTCATCACCTATACAGTCTTAATTGTCGGGATTTCTCTAGCCGGAGGAATGGTTAGCGATCGCCCCATTTTATCTCTGTTGCGACGCAATGGTTGGGAAATGCTCATGTCCGATGATCCAGAATTGTATACCCAAATTGCAACCGCCAACGCCACCCCCCCTCTCTCCCAGAAATGATCAAATAAAAATCCCTGGGGTGGCGGCTGAGTCACCCCAGGTTAGATAGATAGGATTTACCAGGTAAATTTACTGGCTAAATTCCTGTTGTAGATGAATAGCAATAGTATTGGTTTCGGCGAGATTTCGTCCGGTGGTCTGGATGCAAATACCATAACCCGCATCTGTCCAAGTTAGCACAAATTCCACAATTCCCTTGGGATAGGTGCGGCGAATTGGTGTTTTTTGCTTAGGGTTAAAAGGCAGAGAGTTGACAATACTTTTTACATAGGGCGATCGGCGAACTTTTTGAGAAAAAGCCATCAATACATCTTTGCCATGGTCATCTCGCAAACTGATATTTTTCGCGTCGGGTTTAGTGTCATCTTGGGGAATTATCTCTAAAATTGTGGTTTGCTGTTTGGCGAATTGTAGGCGCGATCGCTCATTAAAGAGTACCCCCATGGCGGACAAACTAATCAAATCATCCTCCCGGTCTACCAAAGATGATAAATAGGGGTCGTCGATAGGAAATTCCAGTTGGGAGACTCCGGCGGTTTGTTCAGTTTCCAGACATTCAAACAGCAAATAGTTATTTAGCCAAAAAGCTAAATCGAGGGCGATCGGTTGGGGGGGTAATTCGATGACTTCGGAAAATTTCTCGAATAGGTAATAGACCGGAATTCCTAGGGCTTGTCCAATCATTCCCGCGAAGGAAATTTGGGCTTTATATCCACCAGTCGCATTAATGGCGATCGCTTCCGGGGAAAACGTGCGAACCTCCGTGCTAATTTCCTTAACCAAATTTTTCAAGCCTTTTTGTCGAAAATCCTGGACGCTATCATCACGCAGTCCGGTCAAAACTCGATATTCTACCTGTTGAAAATTGAGGGGATTTCTGGTATAATCAAAATAGAGTTTAAGCAGATTTCCCATGGCTCTGCCATCATCAGTATCTGATACCAAAAATATCAGACGGTTGCGATCTGCCAAAAATCCTTTATCACAAATACTGGCGATCGAGTTAATTTCCGCCCCACAAAGGCGATCGGTATTCTTACGTTCCAGCAGCAGAAGCGATAACTGTTTCCAGTTTTGGGCTTTAAAAGCCTCTTGAATAGCCGCATCATCACAGTATTTAAGGTTATTCAGCAGGCTAGTTCCCACGGTGCAAATGAGTGTATTTCTCATGATTATCTCCGATTTATTGTTGGGAGTTTAGGGTTAAATTAGAGCCAGTTTTTGGTCTGCAAGCTGATGTTAATTTCCGGCAAAATAGCTAGTATAGCCCTCACCCTCAATCCCTCTCCCCGGTGGAGATAGGGACTTTGATATAACTCCCCTCCTCCCTGTTCCCTGAACCTGTCGAAGGGGGTAGCAAGGGCTTGTGAATAACTACACTTAATAATCA
>NZ_PKGG01000134.1:0-14327 GCF_046480465.1 Arthrospira sp. PCC 8006 | reverse complement strand
CCGAAATCGCCGTTTTCCCGTCCGGGATAATAGCCACCCCATTTACCCAGCTACTATGTCCCTTCAGGGTCGCTAGTTCCCAGCCCCTAGCCACATCCCACAGTTTCAGGGTTTTATCCCCCGATGCCGAAACCGCCGTTTTCCCGTCCGGGGTAATAGCCACCGCCTTTACGCACAAACCATGCCCTTGTAAGTTAACCCCTTCGGACACCGTAGCCAAATCCCATAGTTTCAGCGTGTGATTCGAGGATGCCGAAACCGCCGTTTTCCCGTCCGGGGTAATAGCCACTGCATTTACCCGAAAACTATGCCCTCTCAGGGTAGCAAGTTCCCACCCCGTAGCCAAATCCCACAGTTTCAGGGTGTTATCCCCCGATGCCGAAACCGCTGTTTGGCTGTCCGGGCTAATAGCCACTGCATTTACCGCCTCACTATGCCCCGTCAGGGTAGCAAGTTCCGTCTCCTTAACCAAATCCCACACTTTCAGCGTGTTATCATCCGATGTGGAAACCGCTGTTTGGCCGTCGGGAGCGATCGCCACTGATGTTACCCAGTCAGTATGCCCCCCCAGCGTGGTTATTTCCTCCCCCGTAGGCAAATACCACAGTTTCAGCGTGTTATCATCCGATGCCGAAATCGCGGTTCGGCCGTCGGGAGCGATCGCCACTGATCTTACCCAGTCAGTATGCCCCCTCAGCGTCGCTACTTCCAACCCCGTAGACAAATCCCACACTTTCAGCGTCCTATCCCCAGACCCGGAAACCGCTGTTTTCCCGTCGGGAGCGATCGCCACTGATGTTACCTCCTCAGTATGCCCCCTCAGCGTCGCTATTTCCCACCCCGTAGACAAATACCACCATTTCAGCGTCTTATCCTCCGACCCGGAAACCGCTGTTTTCCCGTCGGGAGCGATCGCCACCGTATTTACCGCCCCACTATGCCCCCTCAGCGTGACTATTTCCTCCCCCGTAGCCAAATCCCACCATTTCAGCGTCCTATCCTCCGACCCGGAAACCGCTGTTTTCCCGTCGAGGGCGATCGTCACTGCATTTACCTCCTCAGTATGCCCCGTCAGCGTGCAAATCAGCGGCCCCCCTGGGGCAATCAGGTTGCCAGTGAAAGGGCGAAACCAGGGCTTGTCGCGCCATTGTTGAGCATCTTTCAGGAGAGCCACAATTTCCGGCTGCTGAAAAGATAACAACCGCCCCCAAAGTTGCCCCGCCAACTGACTGCTATCCTCCGCCAACACATCAGCCGATAGCCCCAACGCCTCCTGAATCAGTTTTAATGTCCCTCCCTGCTCTCCCGACAGCAACAGCAACACCAAATCATAATCACTAATCAGCGCCCTTATCCCCACCGCCTCCAACTTATGCTGCAAAAAACCAAAATCTGTCAGCCAAGACCGCAACCGCTCCACTTCCCCCGCCTTCGCAAAATCACTCAGTTGGTGGCGCAGCAGTTGTAAACGCTTTTCCGAGTCAAGTTTACTCAACCATTGTCCTAGCGCAGTAGTCATAGGGGCGCTCCTTTACTTACGTTGCCAGCAATGCAGCCTTTAATCTCCTTCCCCAAAATAAACTTATTTAAATCCATGGCAATCCCACCTATTCCGGGCGTGACAACTACCTTTTTGTGGAATCAAACAATGCTAAATAACTGGAATTTTTCAGTTTAATTACTGGGATATTATCCCATTAAAATCACTGTATCAATCACATGAATCACCCCATTATCTACTTCAATATCTGGGGTAATAACCGTKGCATTTTTCACCTCAAATCCCTCGGTAAAATCCAGAGAAATAGGCGCACCTTCAACAGAAGTTAAATAATCCAGTTTTTCTAAGTCTGCCTTCAGGAACTTACCAGCCGCCACATGATACGTTAAAATCCGGGCTAACTGGGGCGGGTTCTGCACCAAAGTCTGAACAGTTCCCGGCGTGAGTTTCGCAAAAGCATCATCATGGGGCGCAAAAACCGTAAAAGGGCCCGGAGTTTTCAGSGTTTCCACTAATCCCGCCGCCTGTACCGCCGCCACCAAAGTCGTAAAACACCCTGAACTCACTGCTATATCTACAATATCTGCCATTGATCCTAATCTACTCTACTCGAAAATAATAATTTTCACTTATCCTAGACTAAATTGGAGCTAAAATGCAGCTAGGTAAGAAGCAAACAGCCCCTGGCAGATGCCGAGATGATGTGGATTTGATATAATTATATTAGCCCACCAGCCACCAGGTATATAATTTACTACTGCAACCCCGGTCAGTTCATTGAATCCCACTAAAACCCGTTCTAGCCTTGGTATTTGGACAAAACGCTTTGTCGCCTCCCTGTTTTTGGGGGGACAGGTTCTGCTGCACGTCCTACAGGGAAAAATTCACCGCCGCAATACCCTAGAACAAATGGCGATCGTTGGTCCTGAATCCCTATTTATCGCCCTGCTGACCGCTAGTTTCGTCGGTATGGTGTTCACTATTCAAGTAGCCCAGGAATTTATTGCCCTGGGCGCAGGTCACTTAGTCGGAGGAGTTCTGGCTTTGTCTCTCAGCCGAGAACTTACCCCGGTTCTCACCTCTGTAATTATTGCGGGAAGGGTCTGTTCAGCCTTTGCTGCTGAATTGGGAACTATGCAAGTTACAGAACAGATTGATGCTCTATATATGATGAAAACTGACCCAGTAGACTATCTGGTGATTCCCCGTGTGCTGGCTTGCTCCCTCATGCTTCCCCTACTGACAATCATTTGTCTGATTACTGGGTTAGCAGGTGGGTTACTCATAGCTACCAATTTTTACAATATCCCATCGGTGCTGTTCCTCGACTCGATTCGAGATTTAATGGGATTGTGGGATTTGATTAGCGCCGAAATTAAGTCGGTGGTCTTTGGGTGGGCGATCGCCGTCATTGGCACCAGTTGGGGTCTAACCACCACCGGAGGCGCTAAAGGAGTCGGACAATCAACTACAACTGCTGTAGTCACCTCCCTGCTGGCTATCTTTATTCTCGATTTCTTTTTGTCGTGGTTACTATTCAAAGTCGCATTTTCCCCGGTGTGAATACCCATGACCTTCGCCAGACCCCATCAACTAGATCAGAAATTGATAGCCCTCATCACCTGCCTTCAGTTAAATTAGTAAAGAGGGTGTATATACGATCTATTCTGGGTAACGCTCAGGCTAAAAACTGCCTGCTAGGAATTTCAACCCCTTGGTTGGATCACAGGATTCCTTGGGGTCAATCGATAAATTGACCCACTATCGAGACTCTTTGGGGTGCAAAGAGTGACTCAAGGGGTCGCCGCCGGGAACATTGCCGGAATAAATGGCAGTAACCCGGTCTCCACTTCCCTTTAGCCTAGGAACCCCGTAGGGTATCGGCTGATTGATATCTATTAGCCGGCTGTCGGTATTCGGTTCCTTCAATGCTGCCCTCTCTAAGATCCCCTAAGATTAAGAAACTTATTTACATCTACTTTGGGTCCACCCCCGTTAAAAAGGAGTATTCTAAAGATGACCTCAACTTCTCCGGTTAAAAACGAAATTCAGACGGAATCCCTGCTGAAACGCTATAATCCTAAAGCTCATAACCATTATAGGTTTCAAGATTTTTTTAGCCTGGAATCGTCCACAGGTTCTATCACCGATTGGAATAACTCCCGCAATGTCCTCACTAGCGAAGATTTTATTATTGGTCTGGTAGAAGGATTAGAGGAAGAAGTTGGTCCGGCTTCATCAGTCATCATGTACACCATTGGACATCAGTGGGGACTAGAAGATGCGGAATTTTTCCAAAAATGGTTTGAGGAAGAATTTGGCCGTAGTATCCGCAAGTCTAACCTGATGTTCCTATTAGAAACCTGGTGGTGGCCTTTTACCGCCCAAGGATGGGGACGATGGGAGGTAGATATGAGCGATCGCCAACATGGCTGTATTTTTATTAATCTATTCGACTCGGCTGTAGCCCGTAGTCTCGGAGATGTGGGAAAACCCGTCTGTCACATCTACGCTGGCCTATTTTCGGGATTTTTTAGCACCCTGGTTAAAAAACCCCTCAGTTGTATTGAACTACAATGCTACTCCATGGGAGAGACCTACTGTAAATTTTTACTCGGCAACCCCGATCGCATTGATGCAGCAGCATTCTGGCTTAACGAAGGCGCAACAGCCCGCGACATTCAACGGAAATTACAAGACGGAAACCGAAAATAATGACTGACCAACCCAAGGACTGGCTATCTATTTCTGTTCAGGAATTCTTCAATAATCTTAACTGGCAAGGAACTAGCCAAAGTTCCAGCAGCCCCAATAATACGGGGGGTGAAGACTTAGAAAAGTTGAGCATTTCTGTGGCGGAATTTTTTAATCGGTTTGTCTGGGAAGGCACACCAGAAGTGGGAGTCTTTCCCAGCAAATCATCGGTTTCTTTCGCGGAAAATTCGCCAGAAACAGAAAATGATGTCACCATCGACGATCTGGTAAATTTGTTCTAAAACTATAAGTTAATTATCAGGGAAAATCTGACCACATAATCCAACTTCCACATCCATAATTCCTAGGTAAAACTTATGTCCTCAGATGTTAATAGCTTGTTGACTCAAGCTGAAAATCGCTATCTGAAACCTGAAGAACTTCAGGAATTTAAACGCCATACGTCAACTTTGGCTCAAAGACTCAAGATCTACGAATTTTTGCGCGATCGCGAAGCTGTCATTTTTGAACCAATTGTTGAAAAGCTACAGACGGCTTTTCCGGAAGCACAACAGCCCCTGGTAGAAAAATCTCTACAACATTGGATTCTGATTATGCGTCATTGTGCCATGGCTATGTTGCTAGATGATACCGACTACCTAAAAAATAATGTCTTAGACTGGCTGAGAGGTTTTGTTAAGACTCGCCAAAGTCAAACCATTGAAACCAAAATTCATGAACTTTTACTAGCCCGCCTTCAAGAAATGCTCTCTCCCAAAGCCATGATTTATCTGGAAGACAACCTCAATCTCGCTAAAGATACCTTACTTGCTAACTCAGATTAGCTTATTTATGCCTATCATTGCCTATTAGTTAAACAAGGAGACCCACCATGATAGAAATTGATGATCTACTGAAACAAACCCAACTCCCCGGCAACTACTTCGCATTTAATAGTTATGTTCGGGGGGATTTAGAACTCGGTTTATTAGAAAATCGGCGCGGCGATCGCATTTTAGCCCTACCGGATACCCTAGTCAGAGCGATTTATAAGGGCTTAGAACAAGAAACAGGTCAAGCCGCCCGTCTGGTACTATTTAACTGTGGTCGCTGGTGGGGGAAACACTTTTACGTTAGATTTTGCGAAGAAATCGCCGAATATTACCATCAGCCCCTGGGCAGTATGGAAATGATACAATTTACTCAGTGCTTACAACAATGTTGGAAAACTCACGGTTGGGGAACTTTAGATATAGATGGATCTTATAATCAACAAGGATTTCTGTTGATTAAAACTACTCACTCTCCCTTTAGCCAGGAGGCTCCTGAATGGAAACGACCAGTTTGCTACCTGGAGGCGGGCTTATTTAGCATCTTTTTTAGCCAGTTAACTGGCCGTGATTTGCATTGTGTGCAAACGACTTGTCAATCCCTCGGGGCAGATTATAACTGCTTTATTGTAGGATTAAGCGATCGCCTCAAGGCTGCAGAAGCAATGGTTGATGAAAATCAAGACCATGACACCATTCTCCGGCAACTTTGCCAACAAAAGTCTGGATAACCAATGGGAGGCTAAACCAGATTGATTTTTGCCCTAACTTATGGATGCCACAGAACTTATCAGTCGATATGCAGAAGGAGAGAGAAACTTTAAAGGAATTAGCTTGCGTGGCATTATCCTCACCACCAGCAACCATCCCGAAAGTAGTAGTATCTCTACCATCGGCGTAGGAGCCTCACAGATCAATAACAGAGCACAACTGATTGGGGCTGATTTTAGTGAAGCCGATCTGAGCGGGGCTCATCTCAGTTTAGCAAATCTCAGTAAAGTCAACTTCAGTGGAGCTAACTTAACTGGAGCTAACCTCAGTGGGTCTAGTCTCAATGGAGCCAATCTACAAGGAGCAACTTTAAGTGCTGTTAACCTAGAATCGGCTCATCTAAATTGGGCTGATTTAACTGAGGCTATTTTTATCAAAACCAATTTTCATAAAGCAGACCTCAGTTCCGCCAATTTAACCAAAAGCAATTTACAATCAGCTAACTTTGTTCGTGCCTATTTAATTAAAGCTAATTTATCTGAGGCGGACTTATTCCAAGCTGATCTAAGTTCTGCTAACCTCAAGGATGTCAACCTTAGCGCCGCCAATCTGACCGAGTGCAAAATGACTCGTGCTAATCTCATGGGTGCTAACTTGACCGAAGCTGATTTAACTAAAGCCAATCTTGGCCGTGCTAATTTGCGCGGCGCTAACCTCACAGATGCCTATCTCAACCTAGCATCCCTCGTAGAAGCTGATTTGCATCAAGCTAACCTAACTAGAGCCAACCTCAGCAGAGCCAACCTCAGCAAAACCTATTTGCGAGATATCTGTCTTAATGGCGCTCACCTAACTAAAGTTAACCTCAGTGGTGCTGATTTGGGCGGCGTGGACTTGAGCCACAAATTATTAACGGGGATTAATCTAGCCGGAGCCTATTTGAGTGAAGCTACTTTAGTGGGTGCATTATTAATGGAGGCTAATCTTAGTGCTGCTAACCTTAGTGGTGCTAACTTGCAAAATGCTTGCTTGATTAATGCTGACTTACGTGGCGCTTATCTCGATCGCGTCGATTTGACTGATGCGAACCTGACCGGAGCTAATTTAACCAAGGCTGACCTCCGAGAAGCTAATCTGCGCGCCGCTATTTTGGCTGGGGTTGAACTCAAAGGCGCTCAACTCGCTGGCGCTACCCTCCCCAATGGCAAGATTTACAAACCATCAAAAAAATGATTTTTTTGCTAGTCATAGCCCCTCTCCCTAACTGGTCGGCTGGGGGAGAGGGGGGGGAAATCCTCAAAGCCTGTTAAGTGTCAACTTATTTAGCATCTGTAGTGCGAGACATATATTCACCGACCTGGAATTGAGTTTCTTTGAGTTGATTAATAATGGAGCGGGTAATCAGTTTACCAGTTTCCACCACTACATACCCAGTAATAGGATGCAGGAGTTCCTGTTCAGCGCGTCGTCCGATCAAAGACTCCACATCCTCAATAGCGTTAATATACATCCCGGAAGGTAGTTCAATAACAATACCCTCTCCGATAACCTGCGCCTGACAAGCGAGGCGGGATGTTTTTTGAGCCGTAGTAATAACTTCTAGGGTTCTTTGTTCTCGTCGGTTAACCGGCGACAAACTCTCCATGCCATCTTTAATATAAACATGGCAGGTGGCGCACATTCCACGACCGCCACATTCTTTCAACACATGAAGCTCTTTAGACAGCAAAGCAGATAAAAGGTTAGAATTAGTTTTAACCTCCATCTCCTCAGCGATAGGTTCGAGGCGGATCACTTTAGCCATAATGATGTGGTTCAGTCTTTATTGTAATTAGGTTAAAGTATAGCGCCCAGTGCTAATGTGTTAACACCAGGCTGAGGATTGGGTTGACAGGCTATGGGGTGTCAGATTTTAGCAAATGACCCCTTCCCTGTTGCCTTTTCCCTGTTGGTTACTTTTGACATAGCGACCCTTGGGGTTCAAGGACCCAAATTATATATGCTTTGGGTACTTTAGTAATGACTGTATTTTCCCCCATGTTGCTCAATTTGGCTATAATCTCAAATGTCTTGTCAGCGGTGGGTACAGCCCGAAAAAAACTATAATATTCCCGACCGAGAGAAATACCAGGAACAGGTCGTTCCAAATCAGGGACATTAATATGGCAGGGTTGATATTGGCTCCTAGATTGTATGATTCTAGTAGGAGCGGGATAATTTAATTGGGCATTGGGTTGGGACTCGATTTTAGATGACATAGTGATCCTGTGAGCGAATGTGGTATATGAGCAAATCCAAAAAGTGGGAGCCTACTTTATTAGCTTGGGCATTAAATACCAATTTGTCATAGATATATTTTAATCGGATTTGGGAGGGCACTGGCTAAAGCTATTATGCAGCGTTCTAAATATAGAATTTTGGGGTTGGTAGGACAAGGACAGTATGGGAAGGTTTATTGCGCGAGCGATCGCCAAAAGGGTCAATTGGTCGCACTCAAAGAACTGAGCCACTCGGCTACGTCAACCAGTCAGTTCCTGCAAGAACTTTGGTATATCATTAGTTTACAGCATCCTAATATTGCTGCCTGTCTGGGTTTAGAACATATCCAAAACGGGCGCTATCTAGTGATGGACTACTGTGAGGCAGGAACTTTGCGGGGTTTAATTGAGGGTAATCAAACTCTAGGACTCCTCGAAGGTCTACAGATTATAGTAGAGGTACTCCAAGGCTTAGACTATGCTCATCAGCGGGGCATAATTCACTGTGATATTAAACCCGAGAATATACTGCTGACGATAGTGGCTGGTAAATGGCAGCCGAAACTATCTGATTTTGGCATTGCTCGTCGTCTACCTAGTCACCATGATATAGGTTCTCCGAGTCACGCGCCTGGGGGTTCTCCGGCTTATATGGCCCCCGAAAGGTTTTATGGTATGTATTCGGCTCAATCTGATATATATGCTATGGGGGTGGTATTGTATGAATTATTAGTAGGCGATCGCCCCTTTCATGGTTTATTTAATGAACTGATGTGGGCACACATGAACCATCGAGTTGAACGGCCGACTTTTTTGCCAGAGTGCCTACAAAATATATTACAAACATCCCTGGAAAAACTGCCAGCCCGTCGTTTTCCCAGCGCCGGCGCTATGACAGAAAGTTTAAAGGCGGCTATGGCTGATCCATCTGTCCAAGAAATAGGCGATCGCCTAATTCCCTGGTATTCCCCATCACAGATTACCACAACAGGGGAAGCGACGAACTCCCTAGACCAGGACAGCAATGCGATCGACTCCCTGGAATTTTATGATCTCCCCTATAAATTAAACAACCCTCCCCCCTCTGATAGCCAACCCCTTCTGGCATCAAATCCGACCCATCTCTACAGTGCCACCGGTAGCAATGTGATCACCTGGTCTTACACAGAACAACACTCTCAATCCTTCACCCTATCAGAATCTGTAGTTAGTTTATATCCCATGTCCCACGGGTGTTATATTTTGACCAATAATTATCTCCATTGGTGGCATAATTCCAGTCATCAGCCAGACTCTCAATCCCTCGGGTTTCTCCAAAAAATCTTTAAAGAAACAGACACAACCCTTAAACCAACTACCCTCGCTATATCCCAGGATTTAGTTAAATCTCGTTTTAATTCTTCCTTAGTAGGTCAAGCAGATCTACTTCCAGAATGCCAACGGGACTATTTAACCATCGCTGTACCTGGTCAACTGCGATTCTACTCCCTCACCAAAGGATTAACGAACCCCGACCATAGCACCGAAAATCAGGGTCACTCATCCATAAAACTCCTAAAAGTGATTTCCGTTTCCACACAAATACTACCTCAATTAACCTTTATTGATGGGCGGCATTTATTGGCTACTTGGTCAAACACTAAACCCTCATCACCGAAAACTATTTTTCAGATGTACAGTCGCCGAGGTGCGCCCATGGGAACCATAAAATTACCCATCAATGTTAACCAAGTATTCGCCACCCCTCATCCTTATACGATCCTGGCTTTATGTCAGCATCAACCCTTAACCCTACTGCAAATCAATCTTAAACCTCTCAGTGTCATTCGTGTGGCTGTAGCATCCCCCCCGACAGCTTTATTTATGGCAGACTGGGGTTATGGTTGGACGATCGAACCTGGAAAAATGCAAATTTTTAATTGGTCAGGTCATCGTTTAGTTGAGTATAACTGTCCTGTCGCTACAGCCTTAGCACCTTGGAAACAAACTGGTTTAGCCTTAGTTCCCTCAACAGGGTACTCTATCAAGGTAGTGGATAGTCTAGGTTTACCTTTACAAGAATTATCGGAGGACATTGATGTCTGATCTAATTATCTATGGCGACGATAGTACCACGGCTAAAAATATGTCGATCGCCCAACAGTTAACTTTAGTGAAAGTTGATGTTTCCCGTCTCAGAGATTTGGGTAAAGGTGTGGGAACAGGCGCTTTAATTAACAGTCTGGAAAAGTTGGTAGAACTGATATTTAGTCTGCGATCGCTAGTTAATGATTCATCATCTGATGCTCTCCTACAGACTAATGCTGAGATTAACTCTGATTCCCTCTCTGTCGCCAGTGAGCCACCTTTGGCCGCCGAAGAACGTCTGATTCCCTACGTTGCCGAGGAACTGGTGGATATTTGGCATCATTTTTTAGAATGGCAAAAAACCACAGAAAAAAGTTACCCTAAGTCCGGGAATTTATCGGATAAGAGTCCATCGGAAATTGTAACTCTCGGTGATTTGCAAACCCTATTATTGTGGCGCTTAGGCTGTAGTGCTGAAAATATTATGGCGCTGCTAACTGGAATTGAGGTGATGGTAACTTCCCCTCGAGGTACAAGAAAACCAGGGGTTTTGCGACTGGTAGCTAGTTTAATCCTGAAAACTCCCCAGGGTCAATATGATTTAGACCTGGCTACGGGTGAGAGTCCTAAATTTAATTTACATCATAATGCGATCGTGCAGTCTTTTGACTGTGAGTTATGTACTGTTCCTCGTTCAGCCAAGTCTCTGCTTGAGCAGCTTAAAAATATTATTAATCAAGAATTTGAGGCGCTGGATTTATGGAAATCACAATCAATTGCAGTTCTCGAACCTGGATATAATTGGGAACCCGGTCAACTATTATTAGATTTCGGATTTCAGTTGTTAGTTAATTATCCTTCGATGCAGTGGAGTAACCATCAGGTTAATGAGGTTAATTATGATCCCATGGAAGGTAGTTACGATTCCGAGGAAATGACTCCATACCTTTTATTGGTAAGTCAACTGAAACTCACTGATATGATGATTTTTAGTCGTTCTTTTCAAGAAAAAATTATTCAAAAAATAGCGGTTCCCCTGGAAAAATTATGTTTAAGTTATGAGAATTTTGCGGCGGCGGATGAACCTGCTAAATCATCGGTTTCTCATAGTAAAAATCGCCGGGTTTCCTCCCCAGAACCTAAACTATCCCCAGATATATTTAATCGTTTTCTGATTCGCAAAGCCTGGGATTTGGTGGAAGCGATCGCCTCAGAATCTCAAGATAATCGCCAATCATCTCCTTATGGCTATGTGATGATTCCTCAAGTTAGCCTCAGTCAGTTGATCCAATCTCTGATGTGGCATACTGTTAGAGGTTCGGCGGCGATCGCTAGACTTATTGGTGGCATTACTGTCCGCGTTCTCGAACCGGGTAAACTATGGTATAAAGGAACCCTTAGATTAGTGGCGATTTTAAGTGCTGATTTCCCAGGCTATCATTGGGAAATTGATATCGCTACCCGTGAACCTCCCCGGTTGATAGGTACTATATTAGATGAAAGTGCTGTGATTGATTGGCAGCCTGACCAGACTGGAGTTGATAATGGCGGTCTAGCATCGGCGATCGATACTGCGAGTCCCGTACAATGCTTAGGTGGTCAAAGGTTTCAGCAAGTGGGTATCTGTAGCGACGCAATTATTACTCAACTGCGAGATGTGTCGCCGGAATTGGGGATATGGATCGATGGGGTAGAAATTGATTGGGAAGAACCCATGATAACTGAATCAATTTGGCGATCGGGACTCGCACAATTGGTATTAGTTTGGGAGTGGGTTAAGTAGGCGCGGGTTCACGCCCGGTATATCATAGTTACCCCGCCCACCACCATACACCAAAAAATGCCTCCTAGGGGCTTTCTTAGAGCCTATATCCTAGGATAAATCTGATTTTTGATAAAAAAGCTGTCGATGGGTAGGAGTGTCTCTAAATGTATGTATATGCCTTTATTAAGAGTCAATCAATTAGTTGGAAATCCGTTCAGGGAATCTATGAACCAGTAGTTTTACTGGAGGCTGGGGCTTTAGCCGCCGTGGTGGAACCAAACCTACAGGCGGAAAATCTCTCGGCTGACAATGAGGAAGAGTTAATGCGGGCGGTTTTGACCCATGATCGGATTGTGTGTCAGATATTTGAGGAAACTACCGTTTTACCTGTGCGGTTTGGGACTTGTTTTGATTCCGAGGCGAGATTGTGCGAACATCTGACCACAGAGGGCGATCGCTATTTTCGGCAATTRGAAAAATTAACAGGTCGGGCTGAGTACCTACTGGAGGCTATCCCCCAACCATTCAACCAGGAGAAGCCATCTTCTGATACCACCGCGCCGCCAACTAAGGGACGGGACTATTTTTTGCAGAAAAAACGTCTACACCAGCAGCGCCTCAATTTTGAACAGCAACAGGAACAACAGTGGCAGGATTTTATAAATGCGATCGCCAGCAAATATCCCATAGTTCAGGGTAAAGCTACCGAAGACGCAGAACGCATTTATTTACTCATTCCCCGCAGTCAAGAAGTCGCCCTAGTCGAGTGGGTCGCCCAACAGCAACAAAACATCGACCTATGGGAGTTCAGTCTGGGAAATGCCGTTCCCGCCTACCATTTTCTTTAAAAAATGTACCCTCTACCCAGACCTCATTGGAGCGCGATAAATTATGAAAGTGCCGAAAACTGCCCCTGATTTGCTACAATCTTCAAGGTTGGTGCGAGACGTTCAGGCATGAAATAGAGCTGCAATGCTCGAAATAACCGCCTGATGGGGATTTCAACTCCCTGGTTGAATATAAGAGGCTCGTCTCTGAACATCCCCATAACTGTTTATATGTCCCGACGCTTGGAGAAATCTGAGCAAGGCAGGGAACTCAAGGTCATAGACAAACTGAGAAATCAGGAAGTAGAGAGTGACGGCGATAGCCACCCCCAGTTTAGGGAATCACAACCCCAGGACTGAAGCGGGGAACGGAAGGCTCCAAGGTGTAACCTAACACCAGAAACGAGACCACTGCCAACCATCCATGATTAGGGAAACCGAATGTCCGGCATGAACCACCGTCAATATTAGGTAGCGAAATAGGTTGACACGCTGCGTTCAAAAGAACAAGGGGAAAAGTGGGGTTTTCTCTACAACACCTACACAGACTTTTAAAAGTACCCCGGTGGAGAGGACAAATCTAAAGATGGAATGCCCATATAAACAGAACGTTTTAAGTCCTCCTGGACTCTGAGAGTATGGTCGATACCTCAGTAGGGATAAGTGTAACCGCAAGTCCTAGAGGATGTGAGATGTGACCAGAAGCCAACGCCCTGCTGTAATGGTAGGGATATGCTAACAGGTCACGGTTTGATTGTAAGAAATAGAGTCTAGTAGGTGTACAAATGGCGATAGCGAGTTTAAAGARAGGRTTTGGSAAACCAAAACCAATCAAGACTACGAACAACGCATGGAAGACAATCCCATGGACTAAGGTTCAGCGGAAAGTATTCAAGCTCCAAAAGAGTATATTTCAAGCAGCTAAATCGGGACAGGATGCAAAGGTAAGAAGGTGGCAACGTCTATTGGTGAAATCATATTATGCCCGACTCTTAGCAGTGCGGCTGTAGGGGCGGGTTCCACGGTCAGCCATGCTTCCCAACAGTCAGCTTAATAAACCCGCCCCCCAGGCGGGTCAAGGCAAGAAAACTGCCGGAGTTGATGGAATGAGAGCAATCTCCCCAAGACAAAGGTTTGAGCTTGTTAAGAACATTAAGGGAAAACTCAAAACAAAACCGCTACGATGGGTGTGGATTCCAAAACCCGGTAGGGATGAGAAAAGCGGGAATGGGAATACCCACAATCCCAGATAGAGCTAGGCAAGCCTTGGTTAAATCGGCACTCGAACCTGAATGGGAATCGAGATTTGAAAACACAAGCTATGGGTTCCGACCCGGACGGTCAGCCCAAGATGCAATAGCCAGGATTTACCTGAGTATCAACAAAGGTGAATATTTCGTGCTAGATGCAGGTGCGAGACGTTCGGGTATGAAATAGGGCTTAAATGCCCGAAATAACTACCCGGTGAGGATTCCAGCTCCGAATCTGGATATAAGGAGACCTCTCCTGAGCATCCTCATAACTGATTATATGTCCCGACGCTTAGGTAACTAAGCAAGGCAGGGAACTCAAGGTCATAAACGAACTGAGAAATCAGGGAGTAGAGAGTAACGGCGATAGCCACCCCCAGTTTTGGGAATCATAACCCCAGGATAGAAGCGGGGAACGGAAGGC
>NZ_PKGG01000584.1:0-395 GCF_046480465.1 Arthrospira sp. PCC 8006 | reverse complement strand
TCCCCCACCTGTCAACTCTCGGACCTGTCAACTTCCCAACTTCCTCACCTGTCACCTGTCAACTTTCCAACTTTCCAACTCCCCCACCTGTCAACTCTCGGACTTCCCCCACCTGTCACCTGTCAACTCTCCAACTCTCCAACTTCCTCACCTGTCAACTCCCCCACCTGTNNCACCTGTCAASTCYCCCACCTGTCAMCYGTCMACTCCNCCCACCTGYCMACTCCCCCACCTCCCACCTKTCMACTYCCCAACACCCTCACCTGTCACCTGTCAACTTCCCAACTTTCCAACTCTCGGACCTGTCAACTCTCGGACTTCCCACACCTGTCACCTGTCAACTCTCCAACTCTCCAACTTCCTCACCTGTCACCTGTCAACTCTCCAACTTTCCA
>NZ_PKGG01000519.1:0-594 GCF_046480465.1 Arthrospira sp. PCC 8006 | reverse complement strand
CCAAAAACCCGCCCCCAATCACCAGTTTAGGTAATCATAAAAAAAACTCGAAAAATCCCGATTTTTCCCCTTGACAAATGCGGAAACTTGACTTATTATAAGATAATGGAAATCCGTGCGGACATATATAATGACTTTGCCAAATAGTCAATGGGAGTGAGCTGCTAGTAAATGAAACCCCTATGAACTTAACTGGCGCAAAAACCAGAGTTATTCCCCTCCATAGTTGAGGGAAATCTTCGGAATTTCGGTGTAACCATGACGGTTAAAGTCTCTGGTTACGGGTTCATAAACTCCATACAGAAAGGACAAAACTCTGGGGTTATGTTGATATACTCTGCGATCGCCGGAGGTAAAAGATAGCCTCGCTCTTGTTTCTCAATCAGCGATCGCTCTTCTAGGAATCTTAATGCTTTGATAATCTGATCAGCATTTGTTGATGATGGTATGTGTTGCCAAAAGGCGATCGCCAGAGGTTGCTCACTCCTCGCCAGTGTGTATAAAATTTGTCTTTCCAGAGCCGATAGTCCCTCTAATTGGGGTTTTATTAATTGACAGATACCACCACAAATAATTTGATGGTTACTCCAAAAA
>NZ_PKGG01000586.1:0-392 GCF_046480465.1 Arthrospira sp. PCC 8006 | reverse complement strand
GTTCGTTTAGAATCCAATCACTCAGGGTTTCCAGTTCGAGGGTGCGATCGTAAAAAACACCCAAATCCGGCATCTCGCTTAACTCTTGACTGCATACCTCTCGATTGGGTGGGTGTCGGTTTGGTATATCAGGCGGGTGTCTTCACTCCCCACAAACGTTAAGATTGCAAACTCCAACATAATCTTGTACAACATTTGAAAATAGGGAAAATTGAAACCGCTCCATTGCCGAGCGAAAATTGGATTTATTAACTTCTTCTCCCAACTCCTCCGAAAGGATTTGCCACAACTGCGAACCCGCATTTCTAACACTACTTTCCGAGTAATCACAATCTTTGGCAATGCGTTGATAAGTCTCCCGTTCCAGCGTTCCTCTCAGTACCGCCTCCTGC
>NZ_PKGG01000364.1:0-3133 GCF_046480465.1 Arthrospira sp. PCC 8006 | reverse complement strand
GTTGGGCGCGTTCTGCCTCCTGTTGGGCGCGTTCTTCGGCTTGTTGGCGATCGCTCTCTAATTCGATATAAGTCGAGAATTTCCGCCCATCGGGACGATACAATTCTAACCCCGACTCCGAGATTTCAAATCGTACCCCTAACCGGGGAGAAATCCAGCCGTTTATAGTTTCAATAAGCGTGAGTTGATTCTCTGTGCGAATCCAGCCACAGCAGTCAATTTTATCGGGGTCATAAATATAGTATTCTTCCACTCCATAACGCTGATAAAATTCCAGCTTTTTCGCCATTTCCGTTAAGGTATTTCCGGGAGATAAGACTTCAAAAACTACTTGGGGGGCGATATTATTTTCCTGCCATTGTAAATAAGACCCCCGTTTTCCTTTCGGTCGTCCCAAGGCTACCATCACATCTGGAGCCACTCGCAGTTTATTGTTGCCTTCTAGGGGATACCAGAGTAAATCTCCGGCTACGAATACGTTAGGGTCATCTTTAAAGAGGGCATCAATTCCCCCTTGAATCGTGACAATCCAGCGGAATTGTTCCGTATTTTCTGCCATAGGTTGACCGTCGCTTTCGGGGTAGATAATTGGGGTTTTAGGGGTGGTTTTAATCTCTGTAACCATGTCGCCTCCTTGGGGTGGGTTCTGATTGGTGGTTAAAGGGGATTACATAGCATCAGGGTCAATGCCTAATTCCCGCAGTTTTTCGGCTAGGCGGTTAGCGCGTTCTGCCTCCTGTTGGGCGCGTTCTGCTTCCCGTTGGGCGCGTTCTGCTTCCCGTTGGGCGCGTTCTGCTTCCCGTTGGGCGCGTTCTGCCTCCTGTTGAGCGCGTTCTGCCTCCTGTTGGGCGCGTTCTTCGGCTTGTTGGCGATCGCTCTCTAATTCGATATAAGTCGAGAATTTCCGCCCATCGGGACGATACAATTCTAACCCCGACTCCGAGATTTCAAATCGTACCCCTAACCGGGGAGAAATCCAGCCGTTTATAGTTTCAATAAGCGTGAGTTGATTCTCTGTGCGAATCCAGCCACAGCAGTCAATTTTATCGGGGTCATAAATATAGTATTCTTCCACTCCATAACGCTGATAAAATTCCAGCTTTTTCGCCATTTCCGTTAAGGTATTTCCGGGAGATAAGACTTCAAAAACTACTTGGGGGGCGATATTATTTTCCTGCCATTGTAAATAAGACCCCCGTTTTCCTTTCGGTCGTCCCAAGGCTACCATCACATCTGGAGCCACTCGCAGTTTATTGTTGCCTTCTAGGGGATACCAGAGTAAATCTCCGGCTACGAATACGTTAGGGTCATCTTTAAAGAGGGCATCAATTCCTCCTTGAATCGTGACAATCCAGCGGAATTGTTCCGTATTTTCTGCCATAGGTTGACCGTCGCTTTCGGGGTAGATAATTGGGGTTTTAGGGGTGGTTTTAATCTCTGTAACCATGTCGCCTCCTTGGGGTGGGTTCTGATTGGTGGTTAAAGGGGATTACATAGCATCAGGGTCAATGCCTAATTCCCGCAGTTTTTCGGCTAGGCGGTTAGCGCGTTCTGCCTCCTGTTGGGCGCGTTCTGCTTCCCGTTGGGCGCGTTCTGCTTCCCGTTGGGCGCGTTCTGCTTCCCGTTGGGCGCGTTCTGCCTCCTGTTGAGCGCGTTCTGCCTCCTGTTGGGCGCGTTCTTCGGCTTGTTGGCGATCGCTCTCTAATTCGATATAAGTCGAGAATTTCCGCCCATCGGGACGATACAATTCTAACCCCGACTCCGAGATTTCAAATCGTACCCCTAACCGGGGAGAAATCCAGCCGTTTATAGTTTCAATAAGCGTGAGTTGATTCTCTGTGCGAATCCAGCCACAGCAGTCAATTTTATCGGGGTCATAAATATAGTATTCTTCCACTCCATAACGCTGATAAAATTCCAGCTTTTTCGCCATTTCCGTTAAGGTATTTCCGGGAGATAAGACTTCAAAAACTACTTGGGGGGCGATATTATTTTCCTGCCATTGTAAATAAGACCCCCGTTTTCCTTTCGGTCGTCCCAAGGCTACCATCACATCTGGAGCCACTCGCAGTTTATTATTGCCTTCTAGGGGATACCAGAGTAAATCTCCGGCTACGAATACGTTAGGGTCATCTTTAAAGAGGGCATCAATTCCCCCTTGAATCGTGACAATCCAGCGGAATTGTTCCGTATTTTCTGCCATAGGTTGACCGTCGCTTTCGGGGTAGATAATTGGGGTTTTGGGGGTGGTTTTAATCTCTGTAACCATGTCGCCTCCTTGGGGTGGGTTCTGATTGGTGGTTAAAGGGGATTACATAGCATCAGGGTCAATGCCTAATTCCCGCAGTTTTTCGGCTAGGCGGTTAGCGCGTTCTGCCTCCTGTTGAGCGCGTTCTGCCTCCTGTTGAGCGCGTTCTGCTTCCCGTTGGGCGCGTTCTGCTTCCCGTTGGGCGCGTTCTGCTTCCCGTTGGGCGCGTTCTGCCTCCTGTTGAGCGCGTTCTGCCTCCTGTTGGGCGCGTTCTTCGGCTTGTTGGCGATCGCTCTCTAATTCGATATAAGTCGAGAATTTCCGCCCATCGGGACGATACAATTCTAACCCCGACTCCGAGATTTCAAATCGTACCCCTAACCGGGGAGAAATCCAGCCGTTTATAGTTTCAATAAGCGTGAGTTGATTCTCTGTGCGAATCCAGCCACAGCAGTCAATTTTATCGGGGTCATAAATATAGTATTCTTCCACTCCATAACGCTGATAAAATTCCAGCTTTTTCGCCATTTCCGTTAAGGTATTTCCGGGAGATAAGACTTCAAAAACTACTTGGGGGGCGATATTATTTTCCTGCCATTGTAAATAAGACCCCCGTTTTCCTTTCGGTCGTCCCAAGGCTACCATCACATCTGGAGCCACTCGCAGTTTATTATTGCCTTCTAGGGGATACCAGAGTAAATCTCCGGCTACGAATACGTTAGGGTCATCTTTAAAGAGGGCATCAATTCCCCCTTGAATCGTGACAATCCAGCGGAATTGTTCGGTATTTTCTGCCATAGGTTGACCGTCGCTTTCGGGGTAGATAATTGGGGTTTTAGGGGTGGTTTTAATCTCTGTAACCATGTCGCCTCCTTGGGGTGGGTT
>NZ_PKGG01000465.1:0-1185 GCF_046480465.1 Arthrospira sp. PCC 8006 | reverse complement strand
TGGATTTCCCCTATTGTTGGATTGGTTGCCATATTGGTTGGGTCGATTTTTGCGCGTTTTGCGTATACCTTTAAGGGGAAAGGATGTGGCTGAAAGCTAATGCATAACTGTAATGGTTAGGATATGCCCACTAGTCACGGTGTGGATATAGAGACCGCGATAAGTAGGAGTTTAATGGCAGCGAGTTGAAAGACTAACGCAAGCATATAGCTTTGAAAGTTGAAGTACGAAAGCAAGGGGTAGTAACCTTATTCCTACTGACAAATAGGGTATCCACATCAGGAGCCGTGTGATGGGAAACTATCAAGCACGGTTTGGAAGTGGAGTTGGGGAAGGTGACTTCTCTTTCGACCATAACCAATCAGTCATAACAGTAACTAGGGAGTATTGGGTCTCAAGTGTTGCTTATCTCACTGCTGTTCAACCTCTGTATCAGTTAAAATGCCAGTTTATGATCGACCTGTTAAAAATCCTCAAGTTTCCGATAATAATGCGATGAATGATAATTCGGCTCCTGTGGAGTTTTCTGTACAGTTTTGGGGGGTGAGGGGAAATATTGCTACCCCTGGCCATAAAACTGTTCGATATGGGGGGAATACCTCCTGTGTCGAAATGCGTCTGGGAAATCAACGTTTTATTTTTGACGGAGGGACTGGGTTAAGAGTTTTGGGTTTGGATCTGCTCAAACAAATGCCCGTTGAAGCCTCTGTCTTTTTTTCCCATACCCACTGGGACCATATCCAGGGGTTTCCTTTCTTTGTGCCAGCATTTATCCCGATTAATCGCTTTCATATCTATGGGGCGATCGCTCCTGATGGGTCAACGATTAAGGAACGCCTGTCTGATCAAATGGTACATCCTAATTTCCCGGTTCCCATGCACGTTATGCAATCAGATCTGAAATTTTATGATCTGATCCCTGGGGATGTGATTACTTTGTCCGATGGGATTAAAATCGAAACGGCTCCTCTGAATCATCCTAATATGGCGGTCGGCTATCGGGTTACTTGGGAAGGCCGTACAGCGGTTTACTGTAGTGATACAGAGCATTTTCTCGATCGCTTTGATAATAATGTTCTGCACTTGGCTCGCGATGCCGACTTGCTGATTTATGATGCCACCTATACTAATGAGGAGTATCATGATCATAAGTGTCCTAAAATTGGCTGGGGACATTCTACCTGG
>NZ_PKGG01000602.1:0-369 GCF_046480465.1 Arthrospira sp. PCC 8006 | reverse complement strand
TACTGCTGCTGCCAAGATGCGCATCATGGCTGAAAATGGTATTCACGTAGCTGAATCACCTGCTGAAATCGGCGCTGTTATGGCGAAGGTTTTGGGCGTTGAGGCTTGAGAGAGAGAGAGAATAGTTAATAGTTAATAGTTAATAGTTAATAGTTAATAGTTAATAGTTAATAGTTAATAAATAAAAAAACCGTCAAGAATATGTTCTTGCCGGTTTTTTTATTGTGATCTTGTCAAATAGTTAGACTGASTTGAATTAAACAGACAAGAATTGATGGGAAACTGCCCAAACAGACTTTCCAGAGTTACGAAAAATTGATCCACTTCAATAATTATATTCAAGATGCATGCTATTATAGATATTATTCA
>NZ_PKGG01000334.1:0-3777 GCF_046480465.1 Arthrospira sp. PCC 8006 | reverse complement strand
GATTTCTCTAAGCGTCGGGACATATAAACAGTTATGGGATGGTCAGGGAAGCGACTCCCTATATTCCACCAAGGGGTGGAAGTCCCACCGGGCAGTTATTTCGGGTATTGCAACCCTATGCGCGTGCCTGAACGTTTCGCACCTCCTTGTTAAGAGTACAGCAACCTCTCATTGTCCAGAGCTGTTTTATCATCGCGGGTGTGGCGATGTAGTAGCTGAAGGTTCTTGTATTCATCCTTTCCACCTTGGCTTCGAGGTATAATGTGGTCAACTTCAGCTAGGTCTGATGGGGTGAAATATTGCCCACACCAGGTGCACCTGCCTTTCTGTTTCTTAAGTAGTTTTGCTACTCTTGTTGGCGTGTCGATTGCTTGTCCCTTCCTGATTGCCCAGTAAGTCCAATTTCCGTCGTATGGTGTTGCGTCAGGGCGCACTAGGGTATGTCTGACAATCGGAGTCCAATTATGTTTCCAGAATTGGAATCCATCTTTGGTTTGGAATAACCAAGATTCATGCCTTTCTTTCCCATTACTAAGTTTAACCGTTCCATGTCTGAAATAGTTTCTTAGCTTTTCGTAACTTGCCTTTTCGCATCTTGATACTGTCCATGCCCGTAACATTAACCAGATTGTGTTATCTAGTTTGTCGAAGGTCTCTGATGAGACGACCCCTGAATAATAATTTGACCATCCCCGAATAATCGGATTTAGTTTACTTATCCGGGCTGACTGAGGTGCTGTTTTATGTTGTTTGATTACACCTTTAATCACTTCTGTATGGGCTTTAACTGCTTTACGGCTGGGTTTAATGTGGGTTTTGAATCCTAATAGTTTCCCATGTGGACTTTTCCCAGTTTTATGTTTTCCTGCCGGGTATTGCCTGATATTGAATCCCAGGAAGTCGAACCCTGGTTCCTCTGTTTTGCCATCATACTTAATAGGATTAAGCGTGTGGCAAATTCGAGTCTTTTCAGGTTTTATTTCTAGTCCAACAGGTTTTAACCATTCGGAGATAGCAGTTTGGCACTGTTCAATAATTTCGAGTGATGGTGATATCACTACAAAATCATCGGCGTATCTTATTAAGGTGGCTTGTACCTTTCCTTTTTTCTTGGGATACCCTGTTTCTATTAATCCAACCATTCCCAACAGTGCAATGTTGGCTAGTAGTGGACTTATTACCCCTCCTTGTGGTGTCCCTGCTTTTGTATCCTCAAACACGCCGTTGTCCAAAACACCTGATTTTAACCATTGTTTTAGGTCTCTTTTCAGGCTGCTTGGACAATGAATTTTGGACAGTAGGTAATCATGGTTCACGGTAAGAGCATTTTGTTAGGGGTCGAGATAAACTTCACAGCCTACCCCTCCCATTCCAAACCGTGCTCGCGAGTTTCCCAGCACACGGCTCCTGATGTAGATACCCCTTTTGTCACTGGGAACAGGGTTACAACCCCCTGCTTTATGACCTCAACTTTCAAAGCTATATGCTTGCGTTAGTCTTTCAACTCGCTTTCGCCATTAAACTCTTACTTATCGCGGTCTCTATATCCACACCGTGATTAGTGGGCATATCCTAACCATTACAGTTAGGCATTGGCTTTCAGTCACATCCTTTCCCCTTAAAGGTATACGCTTACACTTTTCACTACTGTGCAGGTACATCCTGCCACTTGAGAGCCTAAAAGGGGTTTAAACGTTCCATCTATGCGGGCATTCCATCTTTAGATTTGTCCTATCCACCGGGGTACTTTTAAAGGTCTGTGTAGGTAGTTATAGCAGCCTCCTACTTTTTTTCCCTCGCCCTTTTGAGCGCAGCGTATCAACCTATTTCGCTACTGACGCATTACAATGGTTCAAGCCGGACATTCGGTTTCCCTAATCATGGATGGTTGGCAGTGGTCGAGTGAGAGGTAGGTTCCTYTATTAYGCCTTCCGTTCCCCGCTTCAACCCGTTGAGTGTGAATCCTCAAATTGGGGGTGGCTACCGCCGTTACTCTCAACCTTACGTTATACTCAAGGGGTTCGTGCGAAACGTTTAGGAGTGAAATAGGGCTGCAATGCCCGAAATAACCTCTTAGTGGGACTTTCACCCCTTGGTGAAATATAGGGAGACGCACTCTCATTCTTATCCCTAGACCATCCCATAACTGTTTATATGTCCCGACGCTTGGAGAAATCTAAGCAAGGCAGGGAACTCARGGTCAAGACAGAACGTTAGAACAGAGGAAGTTGTGAGCCTACTATGATAGAGCGNAGTGGAGAGTTACGGCGGTAGCCACACCCAGTTTGAGAAATCATAACCCGTCAGATTGATGCGGGGAACGGAAGGCATGAAACTCGGGGTGGCTACCGCCGTTACTCTCAACCTTACGTTATACTCAAGGGGTTCACAACTCCCCTCTTTTTTTCGCTCAGTCTTGACCTTGAGTCTCTCTGCCTTATCTGGTTGTCGAAGCCAGATGTTGAGACACATAGATAGTTATGGGATGGTCAGGGGTGCGAATCCCTTATATTCCACCAAGGGGTGGAAGTCCCACTAGGAGGTTATTTCAGGCATTGCAGCCCTATTTCACTCCTAAACGTCTCGCACGCCTCAATAGCATCTAAAATATCCTGTAAGCGCTCCTCTGGTTTTCTCATAAAGCGATCGCCTCACTTAAAACTCGATCCTTAATGCGGGCTTTCAGCATATCCACCGTAGCCACATCCACCTTACGCTGGAGTAAATTCTCCAAATCGAGCAATAAACCCGCAGGAAACCAAGGGGTAATTTTTTCTAGGTCGTAGTCAATCAAGAAATCAATATCACTATCCTCATCAGCCTCACCTCGCGCCACAGAGCCAAAAATCCTTACATTCTTTGCTCCGTGTTTTTGAGCAATAGCGAGAATGTCCTCACGTTTTTGTCGTAGTAAATTAAGATTGGGTTTTTCTTTTAGGTCACTCATCATTCGCCCCTCCGCCAACTTCTGTAATTTCATTTAACGCCATCTCCAACTGCGCCACACTGGGCAAAACCGCCCGCAACTCCTGCGGTAACTCCTGCTGATACCGGGCAAGAAGGGGAGTAATCACCTTTGCGCCCCAGCCCTCCTGAGCCTGCCGTGCTAAAATTTCCCGCCCAATTTGCCAATACAACAAAACCAACTCTCGGTTAACCGCCAGATCCGCCCGCACCTGAGCCGATCGCATCCGCTGCTTCAGGTCAGCGGGCAACGCGCCATAACCTTCTGGCATCCTCTCAAAAGTCATAGCCCAACCCTCGCAAATTCTCCCGAATCGCCGCCTCCAGCCGTGCCGACTCCTTAAACTGTTCCCCCAGCTTCCCCGTCAATTCCGCCATCCGCTCCTCAAAGGGCACGTCGTCTTCCTCAGCCGCCGCCGCCCCCACATACCGCCCCGGTGTCAGCACGTAGTTATGCCCCCGGATGTCGTCTAAACTGGCAGACTTACAGAACCCCGGCACATCCTCATAACGGCTCCCTTCTCGCCAGTGGTGGTAGGTATCCGCAATCTGCGCCACGTCCTCATCGCTAAACTCCCGCCGGGTTCTGTCCACCATGTAGCCCAACTTGCGGGCATCAATAAACAGGATCTCCCGCCGGCGGTCTCTTAACTTCTTATCCCGCGCGATGCCGTTTGACTTATCCTTTGCCAAAAACCACAGACAAGCCGGAATCTGGGTCGAATAAAACAACTGCCCCGGCAAGGCAATCATGCAGTCGATCGCATCCCCCTCAATCATAGCCTTGCGGATCTCCCCCTCGCCGCTCTGCTG
>NZ_PKGG01000260.1:0-6558 GCF_046480465.1 Arthrospira sp. PCC 8006 | reverse complement strand
CACAATTTCGGCCATGGCCAGCAGCATCTTTCCTCCTTGCTGGCGACCCTCAACATCCTCTCGCTGCTCTTCCATACCCTGCTGGAGTTGCTCGATGACAAGTACCAGTTACTACGAGCGCACTTGCCCACCCGCCAAACCTTTTTTGATGATTTGCGGGCGTTGACCCGTTACCTGTACTTCGACAGTTGGGAGCACCTTCTGACCTTTATGCTTGAAGGTCTCGAGTTAGACATCCCGCCCGATAGCAGTTGAATTTCCATAATGAGAATTGCTGGGGGAGATAGTAGGCATTTGACAGATTGATTAAGTTGTGCTTGTTGACTGAGTAATCAACCTATTGACAGAATTATTTTCCTGTGCTAGGACTAGATTGTGAGTAACATTTGAGTAACTCAATAGGATATCGGGTTGAGTAATAACCCGCTATCGCTGTCAGGATAAGGGTTTATAGTTAACACGCTCTGACGGTTGAAATCCGGATAATTAAACCCAGTGTTGTGCCTGATGTTACGAAATGTTAGCGCCATGAGATTTAAGCCAGTAATGACACTACCTCAACAGCAGATTCAGCTCCATTGAGCTTCTGTAGGGTGTCAAATTGACACTTACCCGAATATTGAGATCTGACGCACCGAACTCTGTTGTAGTTGCGATCGCCCCAAAAGCCGGGATCAAGTTTGACAATTATTGCTCAGAACCGAGTACAATGGTTATATGTGTGCGAGACGTTTAGAGGTGAAACAGGGTTGATATATCTGAAATAACCCGTAGGGTGCGTCACATAGATCAACCATTGGGGGAAAGGAAACGCTTTCTGATGTGACGCACGCGGAAAGGGAAGTTAGCCCCTTCCAGGCATTGTCAATCAATGCTAAGGAATGTTCAGCTTAAATGAATCCGCAAAACATGATCGGACAATATTTATCAAAAAGGGTTTAGTGAACCGACGATCTTTCCTGTGGGGAACAAGTCTATTAGCACTGGTGGAATTAATCGGGGGATGTGATACGCCCACAGATTTTCGGGTCGAGTTGCTAAATGGTTCTGTTCCCGTTCAACTGGTAAACCGCTTTCGCCGCCAACACCCGCAGCGGCCGGGGTTAAATTTTGTACCCAAATTTAATCTCGAAGACCTCTACCAGCAATTACAAGCCGAAGCCATTAGCAACTCCGCGCTATTAGTCATGATTGGCGACTATTGGCTATCAGCAGCCATTAGAGAGGAGTTAATCGAACCCCTCAACCCAGAGGATTTATCCCAGTGGCAGCAATTACCCCAAAACTGGCAAAATCTAGTTAGACGAAACCAAAACGGAGAATTGAGCGACTCCCTAGAAGGTAATATTTGGGGGGCCCCTTATCGCTGGGGGACAACAGCGATCGCTTATCGGGTTGATAAGTTTGAGAAATTAGGCTGGACTCCCACCGACTGGGAAGACCTATGGCGGTCCGAGTGCAAGGGTCGCATCTCCCTATTAAATCAAGGGCGAGAGGTGATTGGTTTAACCCTGAAAAAATTGGGCTACTCCTACAACACCCCTGATCTCGATCTAGTTCCCGACTTGAAGGCACAATTGGAACAACTACACCAAAATGTCCGCCTCTATGATTCTGATAATTATCTCAAACCCCTAATTTTGGGCGATACTTGGCTGGCTGTCGGTTGGTCAGGAGATATTTCCCCCCAACTGCAACGACAACATAATATAGCGATCGCTATCCCTAAATCCGGTACGGCCCTATGGTCAGATGTGTGGGTCAAACCTAAAGCCACCAGTGCCACTAATAACCCCCTAGTGCAAGCCTGGATTGATTTTTGTTGGCAACCCGAAATAGCCACCCAAATGTCATTATTGACTGGCGCAACCTCCCCCATAGTTTGGGGAATGCCACGAGCCGATTTACCCAAGGATTTACGGGAAAATCCGCAACTGTTACCAGATACCGACATTTTAGATCGCAGTGAATTTTTGCTGCCCCTAACTGTTGCCAGTATGCAACAATATCAGCGCCTCTGGCACGAAATCCGTTCCGTAGTGCGATCGTAGCTCCTTCCCCGGCTACAAAGCTAGTAATACACTGATGATGATAATAATCACAATAGCCACCCCTAGGGCGTTTCTTTGCACCCATTCACCCACAGAGTGTGGAAATCTCACCTGACTGTTGAGTGAAGGCTGAGGCACAATGGGTTTACTCTGGTCTTGATAGAGTGTGCATTCCCTGGCATAAGGACGCTTAGGAAAATTACAGGTGTCGTCTTGATGATAAAGACAACTCTGGCAGAGAAACTCCCCTTGATCAGCGCGGTGTAACGGAATACCCGGATGACCAAAGGCCTTGAGTTCATATTTGCAGTAAGGACAGGCGATCGCCTGAGAATCAACGGGTTGACGACAACGGGGACATTCTGGCATAGGAAAATCAATAGCGATCGACAGTAGGGGGCTTTCAACAAAAAAAGTGAAAAGTGATACAGTTTGTTTGACCGTAAATCTAGCTTAAATTTTACTAGATACTTAAAAACCTATGGATGACAACAATTTACTCAAACAGCTTTTGATGATTGGTATTGGCACCACCTCCCTGGTAGCCGAGAAATTGCAGGAGGTTACAGATCAGTGGGTCAAAGAGGGAACCCTTAACCCAGATGATGCTAAACGCTTTATTGACGAGATGATGCAGCGCCTGAAAATGGATCAGCAAAGCCTGGAAGATTTGATGCAGCGTCAGATTAAAAATATGATGCAGGATATCGGTGTTCCCCGCCAGGCAGAACTTGATGAGTTGCGGGGACGCTTGGACCGTTTAGAACGTCAAATGCGAGATTTGGAAAATCGCCACTGGCGCTAACAACCATAAGCTGTCAAACTGGAATAGTCACTATCGGTTTTTCTGGCAAACTTCAGGTGTACTCAATGGGGTCATGTTCATCAAAACTTAGGAAGCCAGAACCCTTGGCTATGTCCCCATGGCGGAATGACTCCCCTTGATGTATCTGAATCAACAGAGTTAGCCGATTTTTGCTAAAATGATTTTCCCTAACTTCACTTAGGAGGACGATAAAAGGTGCGAGAAATTTTGATCAGCTTTGGGGTAATTGTAGCCTGTTCCCTGGTTCTCATTGTTGCTCAAATTACCTATTCTGGACAAGAAGCTAATGCTTCCAATATGGGAACCCAGGTCACACCTGAAACCTCGATTCCTGTTCAAGAAAAGAAGGTTTCTACTAATTCCTTGCTGTCAGGAGGTATAGCAGCACCGACAGCTAATTTCACCATTGCTCAAAATATGACAAATACAGAAGAAAACCTAGTTACAACAGATTCCGGCCTCCAGTATGTGGATTTACAGAAGGGAACTGGTGCTAGTCCACAACGTGGTCAGACAGTTACGGTTCACTATACCGGAACTCTTGAAGATGGCACTAAGTTCGACAGTTCCCGCGATCGCAATCAGCCCTTTTCCTTTACAATTGGGGTCGGTCAAGTCATTAAAGGCTGGGATGAGGGAGTCGCCTCTATGCAAGTGGGGGGACGCAGAAAACTGATTATCCCTGCTGATTTGGGATATGGCGATCGCGGTGCGGGTGGCGTGATTCCTCCTAATGCTACCTTGATTTTTGATGTAGAATTGTTGAAAATTTCCTGATAGCAACTGAGGGAGGCTCACAGCTAAACTAGGGCAAAATTGACTCACCATCCAGATTTCACCCGGTTAGCGATCGCTGGATTTGCCCTGGTTTTCCCTACACCCACACTTGACAAAACCCTTGATTAATGGTAGAGATTTAAAAATTTTTGATCAATCACCTTTCCCAACCCTAGGCTTGGTATAACCCTGGTGCTTCCAAGGTACAATGGCTGTTTGATTAATTAACAGATCTGTCTGGGCTGTCAATATCCTAAATTTGGCATCTAGGCATGACTTATTTTAACTTAGGAGTCGAGGAACAGATTGCTTGTGGAAAAAATTAGGATCGCCATTGTTGGTATTGGTAACTGTGCGAGTTCTTTAATCCAAGGGATTGAATATTATCGCGACAAAAATCCCCAAGATGCCATCGGACTTATGCACTGGGAAATTGGCGGCTACAAACCTTCTGATATGGCAGTTGTCGCCGCCTTTGATATTGATCGCAGAAAAGTGGGTATAGATGTAGCAGAGGCAATTTTTGCCCCCCCTAACTGCACCACAGTTTTCTGTTCTCATGTTCCCCCAACTGGGGTTAATGTGTCAATGGGTCGCATTCTCGATGGTGTAGCAGAACACATGGTTGATGTAGACGAACGCTACAGCTTTCAACCCAGCGATAAACCCCAACCCTCGAAAGCAGAAGTAGTCAAAATTTTACAAGACTCCCGAGCCGAAATTCTAGTTAATTATCTGCCTGTTGGCTCCCAGGAAGCCACCGAATTTTATGCTGAATGTGCCTTAGATGCCGGGGTCGGTTTCGTCAACTGTATTCCCGTATTTATCGCCAGCAACCCCCTCTGGGAGGAGAAATTTAGACTTAATAAGGTTCCCATTATCGGCGATGATATTAAATCCCAATTAGGTGCAACCATCACTCACCGCGCCTTAGCTAATCAATTCCAAAAGCGAGGAGTCAAAATCGATCGCACCTACCAAATTAACACTGGCGGAAATACAGACTTTCTGAATATGTTAGACCGCCGCCGCCTCGACTCTAAAAAAGAGTCCAAAACTGAGGCAGTTCAGAGTGTGGTGCGAGAACGTCTCGCCCACGAAAATATCCACGTCGGACCTAGCGATTATGTTCCCTGGCAAAAGGATAACAAAGTTTGCTTTATCCGCATGGAAGGACGACTATTTGGAGATGTTCCCATGAACATCGAATTACGTTTGTCTGTAGAAGATTCTCCTAACTCAGCCGGAGTAGTTATAGATGCTATCCGCTGCTGTAAATTAGCACTAGACAGGGGTCTTGGTGGAGTTTTGGACTCTCCCTCATCCTTTTTTATGAAGCATCCACCAAAACAGTTAGTTGATGACGAAGCATACGAAATGACGGAACGATTTATCGCCAACCCATCCTAAAAATGGGGATAGGGAAAAAAACTCTGGGAAACCCGTTAACCTGCGGGTTCCTAGGGCATCTAGTTCTGTTTATGTTCCAGTTCAGCCTGTCGCAAGGCTTCCAAAACTGACCCGGCGACAAATCCCATCATGCTTCCTGCTACAGCATAGGTTTGGGGATGTCGGGACTGACTGTAGCCAACATCATTATGAACAGAAACAACGCCACAGCATTGATAGGGTTTTGCTGCTATATGAGAAACAGCCAAACCAAACACAGACCCTATACCAGCCATGATAATTCCCGAAAAAATCACTAGCCTTATATTCATAGAAACTCCTGGGTCGGAAACCCCGTCCTTTCAGCACGGCTTTACAAGTAAACCGGCTATCTTCACCGTAACAGAGAATCATGCTATAGGGGCCAAAAATTAACGAAAATTAACCATACTCCCTCAATTTGGGTCGGCTAGTTAGCGTTACCTATCGCGAAAATTGCCTAGAGAAAGATAAAGGAACCAATCAGCATGAAAAGTGTACCAAAGAAGAGTATATGATTAATCCAATCATCGGATGACCAATCTTTAAACATTAGTTAATTGCTCGATTAATAAGGGTTGATTTTGATGGGGTAAAGGGTGCTATATTATAACCCCTAATCCGGTGTTTTTCAAGAGGTGGGTAGACCTGTAGGGTGCGTCAGAAGGATAAAATCTAATATTGACGGGAATATAGATAAGTGACTGACGCACCAGAAGAGATTTTGATGGTAGGGTGCGTCAGAAGGATAAAATCTAATATTGACGGGAATATAGATAGCTGACGCACTAGAAGCACCAGAAGCGGGGGATTAAACGCCACAGCGCATCAATCTGGCGAGGAAATAGACTGCCATTTTAGCACCATAAGCCGATCGCCACCAGTTAGAAGGATGACATCCAGGGGGGGCAGATATAGAAAAGTTAAGGTCTTGATAGTCTAACCATTTATGGTCTTCGCGCCACCCTAAGCGATCGCTGACTTGAGTGAGTAAATCTAAGTCAATATTAGAGATATCATCACCTCCCCCCAACTCGGTATAAATTTGTCGTTGAACGCTAAAGCCAAAGCGATTATTGCTATACTTGACCCAGAGGCTATCGATAAGATGTAGGGCGCTACAGGGAAAAATCATGACATCATCAGGTTTCAAATCATCATGATGAGCCTGGGTAGCAATTTCCAACATCACCTTAGTAGTCTCTAAATCTGCTTCTCGCCAATTTCCCTCAGCCAGCAAATTCTGTAAGCGTCCGTAACGGTATTTATCACTAAGCAAAGACAAAATCTGGGCTAAAGTATCCTCCAATTTAGTAACTCTTTCCTCCAGGGAGGAGGAACTAACCGGAGCATGGGAAGTTTCCGGGTTTTCGAGAGGTGGATTTAGGGAAGGGGTAGGATCTGCAGAAGGTAGATCGGTAGATTCAAATTCCTGTGTATCTTCAGACATAATCAGTGTGATAGTTGTGTCATCTA
>NZ_PKGG01000404.1:0-2182 GCF_046480465.1 Arthrospira sp. PCC 8006 | reverse complement strand
GGGTAATGATTCCCAAAACTGGGGGTGGCTATCGCCGTTACTCTCAACCTTACGTTATACTCAAGKGGTTCATAACTTTCCCTCTKTTTTTTCGCTCAGTTTTGACCTTGAGTCTCTCTGCCTTATCTGGTTGTCGAAGCCAGATGTTGAGACACATAGATAGTTATGGGATGGTCAGGGGTGCGAATCCCTTATATTCCACCAAGGGGTAGAAGTCCCACTAGGAGGTTATTTCAGGCATTGCAGCCCTATTTCACTCCTAAACGTCTCGCACGCTATATCAGCATCTAGCGCGTAGTATTCACCATTGTTAATACTCAGGTAAATCCTGCTTATTGCATCTTGGGCTGACCGTCCAGGACGGAACCCATAGCTAGTGCCCTCAAATCTCGATTCCCATTCCGGTTCGAGAGCCGACTTAACCAAGGCTTGCCTTGCTCTATCTTGGATTGTGGGTATGCCTAGCGGGCGTTTTTCATCCCTACCAGGTTTTGGAATCCACATCCTTCGCAGTGGTTTTGATTTGAGGTTTCCTTTGATTTTCTCGGTCATTTCTAGCCTTTGTTTAGGGGATATCGCTATCACACCATCTACTCCGGCTGTTTTCTTTCCTTGATTGTCCTGGGTCACTCGTCGCACTGCTAAGAGCCGGGCATAATACGATTTCACCAATAGACGTTGCAACCTTCTTACCTTTGCATCTTGTCCCGATTTAGCTGCTTGGAATATACTCTTTTGGAGCTTGAAAACTTTCCGTTGAACCTTAGTCCACGGGATTGCTCTCCATGCGTTGTTCGTAGTCTTGATTGGTTTGGGTTTACCAAATCCTTTCTTTAAACTCGCTATCGCCATTTTGACTCCTACTAGACTCTATTCTTACAATCAAACCGTGACCTGTTAGCATATCCCTACCATTACAGTCGGGCATTGGCTTCTGGTCACATCTCACATCCTCTAGGACTTGCGGTTACACTTATCCCTACTAACTACCTCGACCAGATAATTAGAGTCCAGGAGGACTTAAAACGTTCCGTTTATATGGGCATTCCATCTTTAGATTTGTCCTTTCCACCGAGGTACTTTTAAAGGTCTGTGTGGGTAGAGTGCAGAATCCCCCACTTTTCCCCTTGCCCTTTTGAGCGCAGCGTATCAACCTATTTCGCTACTTAATATTTACGATGGTTCAAGCCGGACATTCGGTTTCCCTAATCATGGATGGTTGGCAGTGGTCTCGATTCTGGTGTTGGGTTACACCTCGGAGCCTTCCGTTCCCCGCTTCAATCCTGGGGTTGTGGTTCCCAAAATTGGGGGTGGCTATCGCCGTTACTCTCTTTCGCAATTGTTAAGGAATCTTTAAGATTTCAGTTTTGCGTTTTGACCTTGAGTTCCCTGCCTTGTTTTGTATATTTCTATACCAAACGTTGGGACATATAAACAGTTATGGGGATGGTCAGGAGTGCGCTCCTTATATTCAACCAAGGGGTTGAAGTCCCCACCAGGCGGTTATTTCGGGTATTGCAACCCTATTTTATGCCTGAACGTCTCGCACCTGCCTATATATTCTACCATATATGGGTATTTCACACCTCCCGCTTGAGTTTGATTGACTAGGGCCAGCCCTAAACACTATAAATGCTAAAAAACGTACAGAAATTTGATGTGAACTGCTAGTTTATTATTGATGGTACTGGTCACTTAAGGTGGCAAGTCTCGAAAGCTCCTCAGAGAAAGCATTTGGCCAACACTCACCGCTCGTGAGGCGAAACCGAGCGCCATGGCAGGAGTCTCCCAACTCGACCATCGCGGTCTAACCCAATTATGGATTAAACGCTGTACCGAGAGTGCTCGATCGAGTCCTGATGGCGTTTTGGCGTAGAGATTTTGTCGGCGCCGAAAGGCACTACAACGACGACGTCAGGCAGCATTGTGTGCTTCACAGTGGTTGCCATGGACTTCGCTCTCGGCACTGATATAGCATTAGTCAATGCGGTTAGGACGCAGCCTTGAGAACAGAATCCATGGCATCATCGAGAGAATCAAACTGCTCACGTGCAATGGCGAATGCGGGCTTTCAACCACGACCAACATTTCTCTATCTTGTTGAGGTCTGGCGAATAAGGCCGAAGATAGAGTAAACGGCATTGAGCTGCCTCCACCAGTTCAGCCTGCCGCCCCCCTTTAT
>NZ_PKGG01000058.1:0-27457 GCF_046480465.1 Arthrospira sp. PCC 8006 | reverse complement strand
CTAATCTGCTGTAACATCTCGAGTTCCCGTTCATTGGCTTTTAATCCTGCCCAACTCGCCCCAGTAAAGGCAAAGCGAAATTCTTTGATTGTCACTGGTTGATTAGTTTTGGCATAGGTTGCCAGGTAGGTTATCCGCCCCCCTTCTGGGTTACATCCCAATTGCCTAATGGTGTGATAACCTTGATGTTGGAAGTCTGGAAGGTTGCTCATGGCTGGCTAGGATTGCTTAAATATACCCCATTATATCACCCGCTATCGGGATTATACCGGAAATTTACCAGAATGTCAAATATATTGTAATTATTGGGTTGATTGATTGAGTAATTGTTGAAAGTGGGAATATAAATCTTTAGCCAAGGCTTTAGGATTCCATAAAGGGGCTAAATTATCAGGGTTTTTAGATGCCATTAACTGTTCGCGAATTGATTGTCTAAGTTCCGGTTCACGACCCAAACGGATAGCCCAATTTTGATAGTCTTCCCAGGAGTCGGCTATCCCCATTTCCACACCTACACCCTTTAAGAAAGAATAACCCATGCGCGATAAAAATTGTGAGCCTCGGCGAGTGACTAGGGGAGTATTAAACCAGAGGGCTTCCAAGCTATGAGTGCCACCATTGTAGGGGTAGGAATCCAATAGCACATCTGCCAACATATAGATTTTCCGGTGTTCTTCTTCGGTAGCAAATCGACTTATTTGTTTAATGCGATGTTGACCGACACCGATCGCCTTACAAGCGGCCGCATAGGTCTCACGAATTATCTGGGTATCTCCTAATGCTTTGTGAACTAAAATACTATCGGGAACTTGTTTAAGGATATTGACCTGGGCTTTCACTAAATCAGGGTTAAATTTACGTCCCGGTGCTACACACAAATAAACCACCTGGTCGCGACTAATACGGTAGGCTTGTCTGAGGAGGTTTTGATCTGCTGATACTCTCTTGAAGCCAGAGACGGCCATAAATGTCTGAGGCATCCTAATTAATTTTTCAGTATAATAAGATTCTCGCCCTGGGGGATGGGTATAATGGTCGCCAATAAAATAGTTATCGGCGGAAATTTGAGGGCTATCAAAACCTAGCCAAGATATACAAAAGCGAGCAGGTTGGTGGGCTAAAATTTCGGTATTAATTTGGACACTGAGAGAGTCTAAGTCTAGGAGAATATCGATTTGGTCTTGGCGAATAGCGTTCACAATTTCTTGGGGGTTGGGGAGTCCCTGGGGGAAGTTTTGGGGGGCAAAAACTTTGTGAGCAACTTGTTCAAATGCTGGAGTTTGGTTATCTCGGGTAGGCCGATCGCTCCAATATAGATAAATTTCTGTATTCAGGGCGGCTAATTCTTTAATGACATCGGCACTACACCAGCCGACGGAATGACGACAAAAGTTTTTAGAAAGAATCCCAATTTTAACGGTTTTGGGGCTGGGGATATTGCCAAATCCTTTAGTGGTTTGAATAGTGGTGGGTGTGGAAGTAGGAGATATTAGGCTAACATAGCGATCGCTAATTAATCGTTGTAGCTTATAATTCTTTTCTAAATCATCCCGCAGATAGGGCAGGGCGAATAATAGGTTAGCATAAAGGGATTTAATCTCTACTGGTTTGGTGTGAGCTAGTAAAGCCGGCACTTGTGATTCTAGCTGCAAAAATCTTGGTAAAGCCACGGCATTTAAACCGGAAACCTGATAGATACTAACGGCATAAATAGCGGTCATAATCGGATCGATACTACCACAATTTTTGAGGTATCTTTCTACGGCATTCCTGGCGGAGGCGAGGTCGGAGGAGTCGCGATATATGCCACAGATATTTTGATGGGCGGCGATAAAATTGGGTTTTAATTCGATCGCCTTTTCTAAGAAGGGGATAGCTTCTTTCGGCTGGCCTTGATGTCTATGAATTATACCGATTTGACAGTAGGCTTCTGCCAGATTGGGGTCAGCGACAATAGCCTGTTTCCACAGGGCGATCGCCTCTTCTAATTTACCCTCATTGACGAGTTGATTTCCCTGGTTATAAAGATGAATTGCGCCCCCGGTAGAGGAATTAATTTGATGAGCCTTTTGTTCAACTATTAAGGCTTCCGACTCTCGCCCCAGTTGTCGCAAAGCACGAGCGAGGTTAACATAAACTGCGGTTAAGTCTGGCTTGAGGGCGATCGCCTTTTGATAGCTGGCGATCGCCGATTCCAATTGTCCTTGTTTATAGAACATACTACCCAAATTAGCATGGGCTTGGGGTAAATTCGGGTCAAATTCTAAAGCCTTGGCATAGTATCGGATCGCCTCTTGAATTTGACCCCGACCCTGAGACACATTACCCATAGTCACATAAACCGGAGGCCAGTTAGGTTTCAATTCTAACGCCTTTTGACAGGCGGCGATCGCCTGATCATAGTCTCCCTGAAGATAACAAGTCTCAGCCTGGTGCAATAATACTTCAGGACTAGGGTTAGATGGGGAGTTAGAAACAGAAGGTAACTGGGAAGACATCTGTAAGATCTCGTTTGATGGGTAAAAATGGGTTCAGTTGATTCTGAGATACCCTATTCTTCTATCATAGCCTGTTGAGACTGACAACAGTACAGGGGGGGATTTTGATCAGTTGTTCATATCTATCCTTGATCCTGATAGAGGTCATCGACTCTTGTATACACAAAATGAGCCAATTGAGACTACAATAGTATTATATGAACCTTTAACTGCTATAGACTCAGCCAGTCTTAAATACGAAGGAGGTGTTATTACAGATAAGCCAACAGTTAACGATGAATCTAACAATGAATCATTAATAGATAAAGCTAACGCTGAAGGAAATCATGCAGTTTATCAAGCAGCATTAGTCAGCCTAGTATGGGGATTAGCCGGATTAAATCGAGACTCCAATTCCGAGAAATATGAGGAAAGCAAATCGAAAATGCACGTCAACATTGACCCTCTCAAAGAATCTTAAAGCTATCTCAAAATCAACAAAAGAGGGATATAGCCAGGCTATACCCCTCCTTTTCATGGTCAGATAATTGACCAACTTCTTAACGTCTGGCATTCATTAAATTAGTATTGAATAAATTGGCATCATCCAAATTAGCGCCCGCTAAGTCTGATGCAGTCAAATCAGCCCCACTTAGATTAGTTCCTGTTAAATCAGTATCCCGCAAATTAACACCAATGATATCAAAGCCATATAGGCTGCCTTCTTGAAGACGCACCAAACCCAAACTAACTACAGACTGACGAACATTTTGAAGATTCGCCCCAGTTAAATCAGCACTTTCCAAATTCGCACCAACTAGATTTGCGTTTCTCAGGTTTGCGTCAGTCAGGTCAGCAATCACCATCCCCGCTAGGGTTAGATTAGCATTCCTCAAGTTAGTACGGGTTAAGTCTGCGCCGTGAAGTTTAGCTGCAATCAGGCTAGTATCTGTTAAGTTAGCCTCAACCAGGATAGCCCGGTTGAAGTTAGCCTCATTCAAATTAGCACCAGTAAGATCAGCACCACTGAGATCAGCCCTTTTCAGGTTAGCACCACTAAGGTCTAATCCTTGTAACTGTGCCCCGGTAAGATCACATCCCTCACAGCTTTTAGTCTCCAGCAACTGCTTCAGGTGGGCGGGGTTTTCTGCACGAACTGCAGTAGCGATACCAATGGTAACAAGTAATGTTGCGGTTGCGTAAGCTAATAATTTCATCCCACACCCTCCTCGACTCTCGATACTATTACTATGACTGATTTTGAGCCAAAAAGAAATGAGTAAAATCTCACCGTAAGCTGATCGATATCACAGTCAGGATCTAAAATAGATGCTGCGATCGCATTTTCTACCTAAACAACAACGGCCCTAACCACGTCAGCTAGGCGGTTAGCGCTATCAACCACTGCCAAGGACCCAGCCGCCTCAGCCATCCGATTTAGTTCTGTAGAGTCACCCAATAGATACAAAACTTTACCTTGGAGTTCTTCTGGTGTCAAGTCCTGCTGTTGAATTAATACCGCCGCCCCTTGTTTAGCAAAAACTTTGGCGTTAAAAGTTTGGTGGTCTTCGGCGGCGTAGGGATAGGGAATGAGAATAGCGGGGGTTTTAGTAATGGCCAATTCTGTTAAAGTTCCCGCCCCGGCGCGACTAACTGCGAAAGTAGCGCGTTTGAGCAAGGCTCCCATGTGATCATAAAAAGGCATAGCAATATAGTGGGGATGCTGGAGGCTGTCAGCGTCGGGGTCGAGATTTCCGGTAAGGTGAACGATCCAAACACCTGCATCTAACCAAGCTGGTGCGGCGGCTCTGACTAAGCGATTGACGGCTACAGCGCCCTGAGAACCTCCTAGCACTACGACGAGCGGCGCATGGTCAGGAATAGGGAATTCTAAGGGCTCTGACTCGTTGGTAAAAGCGGCGCGTACAGGAGTACCCACAACGGTAGTTTTGGCTTTGGGAAGATATCTAGCGGCTTCTGCGAAGCCGATCGCCACCTGGGTACAGCGAGGGGCTAACCAGCGGGTGACTTTACCGGGAAGGGCGTTAGACTCATGGAGAATGACGGGTAAACCGAGGGAACGAGCTGCTAAAATGGCGGGGGCGGCAATATAACCCCCTGTAGTGAATACGCCTTGAAAATTGCCCTGTTTGAGGAGGTGGCGGGCTTTGAGGATAGCGGTGGCTAGACGAGTCCCGGTCATGAGAGTTCCTAAGCCGGGTTTTCCCTGAAATCCACCCACGGCGATAGAATGGATAGGGTACTTTTGGGGAACTAGCTGGGTTTCCAGGCGGTCTGGAACTCCTAGCCATTCGATGTGATAATCACTAAGACTATCGGCGGTGGCGATCGCCGGAAACAGATGCCCTCCAGTACCACTGGCTGCAAATAATAATCGCGTGGGTGTCTCGGTCAAGGCTGCTTTTCCTTTGGATACTCAATCAATAATTTCGCTACAATCAAAACACTGGAAGAATCAGAGGGGGTGTTCCCAACGGAAATCCCTAGCTCCTGATTACTTTACCACTCTGACGCACAACTGACAACTATACTTATGACCCGCCTTGTGATTTTTCCGTTGCGCTACCCGGCTTTTTCCCCAGTTTTATCAGCCATTCTGACAATTGCTCTCTGGTGCGGTTTAGGCTGGGGGAGCGATCGCGCTTGGGCATCCGAACCAGACACCGCCCCACCGGAACTGAAAATGCTGCTAGAAAATATTGAGACTGAAGCTAATCGCCAAAATCTGGAAGCGTTGATGAGGTTTTATGCTCCCGATTTTGAAAATACTGATGGTTTAAATCATGATACTTTAAAACGGGGTTTAAGGCATTTTTGGGAACAATACTACTCTCTTAATTATCGCACGACTTTGCAGGATTGGGAACGAGATGGAAATGCGATTATTGCGACAACGGTTACGGAAATTGAAGGGGTGAAACGCTTTCCCGATCGCGATGTAATTTTGCGATCGAGGATTACTTCCCAACAGCGCATTGAGAATGATCTGATTATCGCTCAGGAAATTTTAGCGGAACGCAATCAGTTAACTTCTGGTGAGGCTCCCCCAACGGTTACATTGAATATTCCTGAACAGGTGTTCACGGGTCGAGAATTCAGCCTTGATGCTATAGTTGAAGAACCCCTGGGTTCGGAATTGTTGATTGGAGGGGCGATCGTCCAACCCGTTAATACTAATGCTTACTTTGAGCCTACACCTGTATCTATTCAGTTTTTAACATCTGGTGGTATTTTCAAAATTGGTCAAGCGCCGATATTACCAGAGGATAACTGGGTTTCTACTATTCTTATGCGTCGTGATGGTATCACCTCCATTACCCAGCGCATGAGAGTTGTCGATTAATCGATATAATAGGGGCGAAAAATTTCTCGCCCCTACTAGGTAAGTTAGATCCTGTAGGGGCGGGTTCTCCGAGTTCCTCACCTCCCAACAGGAAGATTGATAAACCCGCCCGGACCAAGGGGGGTATAGCGCTTTTCAGACTCATCAGGTAAAGCCCTCACCCCAAACCCCTCTCCCATAGGGCAGAGGGGCTTTGAAAAGTAGCTCACCAATCTACCGAACCGCTATATTTGCTAACCTTCCCACAGGAAGATTGACGGGCTCGCCTTTTGAGGTAAAGCCCTCACCCCAAACCCCTCTCCCATACGGGAGAGGGGCTTTGAAAAGTAGCTCACCAATCCACCAAACCGGGTATTTCCTCACCTCCCCACAGGAAGATTGACGGGCTCGCCTTTTGAGGTAAAGCCCTCACCCCAAACCCCTCTCCCATACGGGAGAGGGGCTTTGAAAAGTAGCTCACCAATCCACCAAACCGGGTATTTCCTCACCTTCCCACAGGAAGATTGATAAACCCGCCCTTCCTTCCCAAACCGGGTATTTGCTAACCTCCCCACAGGAAGATTGACGGGCTCGCCTTTTGAGGTAAAGCCCTCACCCCAAACCCCTCTCCCAATAGGGGAGAGGGGCTTTGAAAAGTACCTCACCAATCCACCGAACCGCTATATTTGCTAACCTTCCCACAGGAAGATTGATAAACCCGCCCTTCCCAAACCGGGTATTTGCTAACCTCCCCACAGGAAGATTGACGGGCTCGCCTTTTGAGGTAAAGCCCTCACCCCAAACCCCTCTCCCATACGGGAGAGGGGCTTTGAAAAGTAGCTCACCAATCCACCGAACCGCTATATTTGCTAACCTTCCCACAGGAAGATTGACGGGCTCGCCTTTTGAGGAGAGGATTAGTAAAAAGTTCCGGTTTTGCGATAGTGAACTGCTGTTACACCTTCATTATTTAACAGTTTTCCGTTTTGGACTTGAGCATAAATAACCCAGTGGTCGCCGCATTCCATGCGGTTTTTTACCTCACATTCCAAATAAGCCAAAGCATCATTTAAAATCAGACATCCGTTAGAGGCTTCTGTGGTTGATAAAGATGCAAATCTATCCTCACCAGGAGCAAACTTTTTCATAAAGTGTTTACGGAGTTGTTTACCTTCGTCCAAAATGTTTAAAACAAAGCGATCGCCTATATGGGTCATCGATTCCATAGCGCGATCGCGAGCCACAGCCACAGTCAATCCTGGGGGGGTAAAAGTAGCTTGAGATACCCACGAAGCCAACATCCCACTTACCACCTCTCCACGGCGACAGGAGACCACGCACAGGGAACCCACCAAACGACCTACAGCCTGAGCGGTTCGGTCAGCACTAGCAGACTGGGAAGTAGATTTGAGAGCGCGGCGTTTTTGGTCACGTCGCAACATTTGGGCGAAATCAATAGCAGTTTCTTCGCAGGTTTGTAGGGTGATATCTGTGGGTTTAAACTTGACCCTAATTGGTTCAAAGCCGAATTGATAGCCAGCATCTTTTAACTTATCCGCGATTAAATCTACCGCCTCTCCACTCCAACCAAAGGAACCAAAAACCCCGGCTAATTTATTAGTTGATGCGGTATTGAGGATAATTCCCAAAGCGGTTTGTATTTGGGTGGGAGCGTGACCACCGAGGGTAGGGGAACCGATAATAAATCCATCGCATTTTTCGACGGATGTTTGAATTTCGGTAGATTTAGCGTGTTCACAATTAATCAATTCTACCGCTACTCCCGACCTAGTTAATCCTCTGGCGATCGCATGAGCAATAGAGGCGGTATTCCCGTAAGCAGAAGCATATAGCAACGCCACATTCAAATCCTGAGATTTTTGTTTTTCGCTCCATTGTCGATATAAATTAGTTAATTCATTCATCCCATAGCGCACTAAGGGACCGTGACCCGTGGCATAAAACTCAATGGGTGATAACTCAGCAATTTTATCTAAGATTGACAGAATTTTTTTAGGTTGTGCCGCATGGAGACAGTCATAATAAAAACGGCGGTCTTCGCTGTAGACTGACCAGCCTTCATCAAATACTTGATCGCCGCAAACATGGGCTCCAAAAAACTTATCTGTAAACAGGATTTGACTACAGGGGTCATAGGTCAATAAACCATCAGGCCATCGGGGAGTTGGTGCAGTGATTAATTGCAGTTCATGTCCGCGACCAAGGTCTAATTTTTCCTCACTTTTAACTGTTAAAATATTTAAGGTTAATTCTGGGAAAAATTCCCGCAGCGCCAAGGTAGCGGGGTTAGAACACACCCAAGTAATTTGGGGAGCCTTTTCTAACAAGGCTTTAATTGTCGCGCCTCGGTTAGCGTTAAAATGCCCTAAAATCACATATTTTAGGTTGTTAAAATCTAAGCGGTCTTCCAGGGATTTAAGATAGTTGGCGGTAAAAGATTCTCCGGGAGGGTCGATAATCGCCACTTGGTCAGCTTCGATTAGATAACTATTAGCTGTCGTCCCCCGTTGTAGGGAATATTCCACCTCAAACTTGAGTCTATCCCAAGTGCGCGATCGCAAAACCTTGGTATCATTACCAATCAAGAAAACTTGAACATCACGAGCTTTTGAATTATACATTTGTTAAAATGGATATAGTGAACATAGAAACCCAAAAAAGGCGGGTGATTTGGCAATATTTTTGATATCAATCAACCCGCCATCAAGGAATTTTTTAGTAGTGATTTCCGACCTTGCGATGATGAACGGCTGGTAAAGCATCAGGGTTACTAACGCGACCGCCATCAATAGTGGCATAAACAATCCAATGATCGGTTAATTCCATGCGACTAGCTACCCGACATTCCAGATAAGCCAGAGCATCATTTAAAATCGGACTGCCATTATTAGCGGCTTGAGTTTTCACGCCTTCAAAACGGTCAGCACCAGGGGGAAAACGCTTGAGAAAATGCTTCATCAAGGCTTGATAATTGTTCTCCTCCAAGACATTGAGAACAAAGGTATCACCCACCTGCATTAAGGCTTCGATCGCCCTATCTTTGGCAACTGCAATAGTTAACCCCAGAGGTTCAAAACTCGCCTGAGACACCCAGGAAGCCAACATAGCGCTACTCACTTCCCCTTTAGTAGCGGTGATAATATACAACCCGCCACTAATGCGACCCAAGGCTTTATCGACATCGCTATCTAGGGATTTCATCTGCTTAATAGCCTTATCCCGACTGAGTAACTGTCCCATATCGGTTCCGGCTTCATCACAGAGTTTATAGGTGTTTTCGGTGGGGGTTTCGGTAATCCGAATTGAGGGAAAAGCGGGTTTAAGTCCGGCGGCTTTAAACTTGACTTCCAGGGGGTAAACGGACAAATTATTATCGCTACCAGACTCGTACAAACCAAAGGTTTGCTTTTTGTTGGTAGATGCTAAAATGGTGCTGATGGCTTGTTCGGCAAGTTCTGCCTCTTCACCAGACACCGGAGGCATTCCGATAACTAATCCGGTAGCCATACTAGCTAACTCGCGGATTTCCTGGTTATCAGCCGATCGCAGATCCATCATTTCGACAGCGACACCAGTTTTAGTAATCCCGTGGGCGATCGCTTGGGAAAGGCGATCGCTATAACCGAAATCGGAATAGTAAAATACTGCCGCCGTGGTTTCGGCTTTGGACTGTTCCTGACTCCATTTTTGATAGCGATCGGTCAATTCCTTAACGTTATGGCGCAGCAGGGGGCCGTGTCCGGTGGCGATGGTGGTAATAATTCCTAGTTGCTTCATACGCTTAATGGCGCTGAGAACAGACCGGGCGTTAGGAGCCATCAAACATTCGTAGTAGAATCGATAATCAGCCTCAATGTCAGCGAGGTTTGAGTCGTAGGTGAGATCGGAACAGTAGTGCATTCCGAAAGCGTCACAGGTAAAGAGCGTTTCGGTTTGGCGATCGTAGGTGAAAATGGTATCAGGCCAGTGTAGGTTAGGGGCGGAAACGAATTCCAGCACATGACCGTTACCGAGGTCTAATGTATCACCGTTTTTAACTTGTTGAGACTTAAAGGGCTGGTGAACTAGGTTTTCTAAAAATTGAATGGCAACTTTTGCGCCGACGACGGTAATTTGGGGCGCAAGTTGCAGAATATCGGCCACTAAACCGCTGTGGTCGGGTTCTGTGTGGCTAATAATCAGATAATCAATGGCGGCGGGGTCGATTAATCCTTGGAGAGTGTCTAGGTATAGTTGCCGAAATTTGGCGTGGGATGTATCTACTAAGGCGGTTTTGTCGCCACGAATGATAAATGAGTTATAGGTTGTGCCGTTTTGCAGACCAAATTCGATATCAAAGCGATCGCGGTCCCAATCAAGCGATCGAATTGTGGTGGTGTCTGTAGTAACTTCTGCTACCTCAACGGTCAACCGACCTGCTTTAACCCGGTCAGTGAGGGCTACCATGTATGACCTCCCAAAATTTAGCTATCTAATAGTGTGCAAGTTTACAGATATTCTGACACGGATACCGAATCTGTGGGGGTTTGAAAAACCTATCAATGGGTTAAGACCCACAAAACCGAATAGGTAACTCTCTGGGCTTTTCTGATGATTGTTAGATTTGGAAAAGTGGCGATCGCACCTGAGATGATGGTATAGGTGAATATGCTCAAGAAATCTTAACGCCACTGGAATTAACGTAAGTGTCGCCAATGGGGGGTAATCAAATAATTATCACCCTATCACCAATGGGAAATCGCCCCAAGTCTGTGCTGATTAATATTATGCCAACCTGATGAATTGCGATTAACAATAAGATAATAATGCGATTACCCAATTGCTATAATCAAACTGTCCCCTAATCTTTGGTCGATACTATGCAGCTAACTTCTCCGATCTATCCACCTTTGGAAAATGGCGATCGCCTCAGCTATCGAGAATTTGAGCGACGTTACGCCGCCATGACTACAGATCAGAAAGCCGAATTAATTGAAGGAGTCGTATATATGGCATCACCCCTGCGGTTTACCACCCATGCGAAACCCCACGCGGATTTAATCGGGTTGCTATGGACTTATAAAATGGCAACCCCAGGGACAGAAATAGGCATTGAACCGACGGTTCGCCTCGACTCGGACAACGAATTTCAACCTGATGGAGTTTTGTTGATTCCGGGGGGAAGTTCTCAACTCACCTCAGAAGGCTACATTCAAGGCGCGCCGGAATTGGTGGTAGAAATTGCGGCTAGTAGTGCGGCGATCGATTTAGGGGATAAAAAACGGGTTTATCGGCGCAATGGGGTACAAGAATATCTAGTTTGGCAAATCTTCGACCAAAAACTAGATTGGTTTTATTTAGAGGAGGGAGTTTATCAGTCTCTTTCTCCCAATGATGAGGGGATTTTGTGCAGTCGGGTGTTTCCGGGTTTATGGTTGAACGCAACGCAACTATTACAAAATAATCTCGCGGCGGTTTTGGCCACCCTACAAACCGGACTGTCATCCCCAGAACATCAAGCCTTTATTCAACCGGATTAAAACAGAGGTTAGAAATGAATATCTCGTTAAGTGCAGAAATTGAGCTTTCTGGAAAGTCTGGTAGAAAGCGGTAAGTATCCTTCCGCTGAAGATGCGATCGCCACAGGTATTAGGCTTTTAGCAGACCGAGAACGCATTTATCAAGGGCGGTTTGAGGAATGCAACGGGACATTATGGTTGGTGTTCCTAACTGAAATGCACCCATTATGACACCCCCACCTCGCGCCCCGAGTTGGGGAGAGCTTCCTGTTATAAAACTTTACAAAATTGGCTCAAAAAGTCTTGACATCCTGAATTTCCCAAGGCTAGACTAAATCGGAAACTTAAATCTTGACATCCTACTAAATCTCAAGAGGCTGAACTCAATCTGGTGCTTGCAACACAACTAAATTTTTAGTACGGTTTTCGTCCATTGTTTATGGCGGTTTTCGTACTGTTTTAGTTTCGTATATTTTTCCTTCGGCAACTGTCCATCCATGTTTGTACGGTTGTTGATTTTTGGGTATCGAGTTATCTAGCGTTTTCGTAAATTACGGAAGCTCTACCTTTTCCCCTTAAATGGGGTTGAGGGAATTTCTTGTATTCCATAGCTCCAGAAACTGGTACAGCGTTTTACGCAATCATGATGTGAAGTCCTCACCCTAAGCCCCTCTCGCCAAGATCGCAATGGGTTTCGGATTGTGCTTCATAGATGTAAAAACTGCTTGTTCAAGCCTTTTTGATCAATTGACTATAAAAACTTCAAAAATTTCTAGATGGAAATACTAGGACTCTCAGAATTACGAAACCACACCCAAGGTTCTCCAGAAATCACCATCGCCGTCATGGATGGCCCCGTCGATCGCACCCACCCCTGTTTCCAAGGTGCTAACCTCACCACCCTGCCCACCCTCGTCCCCCATGCTGCCCGCAGCGACGGCAGTATGTCCGGCCATGGCACTCACGTCACCAGCATCATTTTCGGGCAACCCGACAGCGACATTCCTGGCATTGCGCCCCAATGTCGGGGTTTGATTGTCCCTGTGTTTCCTGACGATCGCTGTAGTGCCAGCCAACTTGACCTCGCCAGAGGCATTGAGCAAGCCGCCAACGCCGGAGCGCACATCATCAACCTCAGTGGCGGTCAGTTAAGCGACTTTGGGGAAGCCGAGGGCTGGCTGGAAAACGCCGTCCGCCTCTGCCAGGAGCGGAACATTCTGCTCGTAGCGGCGGCGGGTAACGACGGATGCCAGTGCCTGCACGTCCCCGCCGCCCTCCCCGCCGTCCTGGCCGTGGGTGCGATGGATGCTCGCGGGCAACCCTTGGACTTCAGTAATTGGGGGTCTAAGTACCAAACCCAGGGCATCCTTGCTCCGGGCGAGCAAATCTTGGGGGCCAAACCCGGCGGCGGGACAGAACGGCTCAACGGCACCAGCTTCGCCACCCCTATTGTTTCCGGGGTTGCTGCCCTGTTGTTGAGCCTGCAAGTCGAGCGCGGCGAAACCCCTGACCCCGCCCGGGTGCGTCAAATCCTGTTGCAGAGCGCCCTGCCCTGCGATGCCGCCCTGCCTGCCGATGCCCAGCGATGTCTGGCAGGCCGAATCAATATCGCTGGAGCTTTAACCTTACTCACTGGAGGAAATATGTCTGAAGCACAAGAAGCCGTCACCCCCGCAGGTGTAGAACCATCGGGCGGTTGCGGCTGCGGCGGGGGTTTGTCTGTCCCCGATGCCACCCCGGCTCAGGAGGAGCCACAAGCTGCGATCACTCCCAGCAACACTGTCCAATCATTCTACCCTACTTAGTCAACCCCTATGACCTCTAGCAACGCCGTCACTCCCAGCCAAGCCCCCAGCGAACTTGCATCGAGCCAACTGGTTTATGCTTTGGGAACTTTGGGCTATGACTTCGGTTCCGAAGCCCGCCGCGACACTTTTAAGCAACTGATGCCACCCTTTGAAATCAGCGAGGGCGTGTCGGTGCCAGCTAACCCCTATGATGCCCGTCAGATGGTGGACTACCTGGCCAGCGATATTTCTGAGGCTCGGTCTTTGATTTGGACGCTCAATATTGAGTTGACTCCGGTCTATGCCATTGAACCTAAAGGCCCCTTCGCCCGTGAAGCCTATCTGGCACTGCAAGAACTCCTGGCGGGTCAAATTCAGCCGGAACATGACGACGACTACATTGAGCGGGTGAGTATTCCGGGCATCTTGACCGGGCGCACCGTGAAGCTGTTCTCTGGGCAAGTTGTCCCTGTTATTGAACCCCAAAGCACTCGCGGACTCTACGGTTGGAAGGTTAACAGTCTCGTCAATGCCGCCTTTGAGACGGTACAGGCAGCCGAAGGTGAAGCCGATCGCGATGCCATGAGCCGCACCCTAGGCAGTTTCCTCAACCGGGTCTACTACGATTTACGGAACCTGGGGACAACTTCTCAAGACCGCGCCCTCAACTTCTCCGTCACCAATGCCTTCCAAGCCGCCTCGACCTTTAGCCAAGCCGTCGCTCAAGGGATGGAACTGGACAGTATCACCGTGGAGAAAAGCCCGTTCTGCCGGATGGATAGCGACTGCTGGGATGTGAAACTGAAGTTCTTCGACCCGGAAAACAGCCGCCGCGCCAAGAAAATCTTCCGCTTCACCATCGATGTCAGCGATTTGATTCCGGTGACGTTGGGCGAAGTGAAGAGTTGGTCTTCGCCGTATTAATCCTCAAGGTTTGAGGCGGAGGAAAAGTCAACTTTTTAGCTGCCTCTCCTCTTTTTTCCGTTCCTAGTTCTTAATATACCCATCAAAAAACAATGACATTTCCTAAACAATCCGCCCCGGTTAAGCGACCTCATTTCACCCAACCCGCCTTAGCGGTGGATTTGGAGGATGGGGAGATCGAGGATTTGGTGCATATTCGGATGGATTTGCTTCACGGTGCGAACTATAACGACCCGGCGGTATTTGTCCCGCGCAGCTACAACCAAGTGATGCACTCTGGCTTTGCCTCAATGGGTCGTTTTTTCTAACCCCAGAACATTGCCAATTTTTACTGTTCTTATTGAAATAAGGAGACGATGATGGCGAAAAAAAACACCCCAAAAAATCCAGATGATCTACCGGAAACTGCTCCGGCAGCTAACCCGGCAACACCACCCGCGCCAGCGCAAAAATCCTATGTTCCCACAGCGATGACGGGGCTTCAGGATTATTCCTACTGGTGGGAGTATGCCCGTAAACACGCCAATAAACCCAAACCTAACAGTAAAACCTTTCGCCGAGGGCGGATTTGGGCCTGAGTCTTGGCTGCGAATTGATCCCTTGAGCCTTGAGGCGATCAGGGCATTGTGAGGTGAGAGGGGGGAGCAAGGGGACTGACGCCTAGGGTTAAGTTTACCCCATCGCCTCGTTACCCTTTTCTCGGCTCCCCTACCCTCCGAGTTGCTGCTTCAGATTACGAATAGCTGCACTGGTATTCCTCTGATAGGCAATTTCTAAACATTGAGCAACGAGATCGGCTGGCTTGACCGCCGGGAAATATTGGCTTTGGGATGTGATGCCGTATTCATTGCCCTGAAGTTGGTAAATCATCAGTTGCTGGTTTTGAAATAGCCATACTTCTGGCACTTGATAGGGCAGATAATCCTGCACGTCTGAGTAGCTAGTGATGTCAATTTCTAACACCAAATCTGGCGGGGGGTCATTGCGCCAATCAATCCGTTCCTTACCGGAAACCGCTTGCCAATGGTCAATGTAGAAACAATAATCTGGTTCAATCCCGCTTTCTTCTGGCAGTTGCATGGTTACGGGTGTAAAAGCATCGTATTCTCGCCCGTGATTATCCAACAAGGTTGTAATGATGGCAGCAATCAAATGAGCATCACGACCATGCTTAGGTAAAGGCGACATCAACAATACGAATCCAGAACGATATTTAAGCCGAGGAATGGAACCATCTCCTCGCTGTTCGCACAATGCTTGATATTCCTGCCAGGTGGCAGGCGATCGCATCACTGTTCCGGGCGAAAGATAAAGTTTTTGGGGTGAAACGACGGTCAACATTTCTTCACCTCTGTATTTTTGCCTGATCAGTATTGTACTAACCCTTATCTTCCTCTACCCTATGTCCTTCCAAATCAAACCCCACTACCACATCGAAATCATCCCCCCCAAACAGGTCTATCTCCTGGGGGAACAAGAAAACCACGCCCTCACCGGGGGACTCTACTGCCAAATTCTTCCCTTTCTCGACGGCAACCACTCTCGCGAACAAATTGCCGACAAGCTCAACGGTGAAGTCCCCCTTGACCATATTGATTTCGTTCTCAATCGCCTGAGCGAAAAAGGCTACCTCATTGAGTCTGCACCAGAATTGACTCCCGAAGTGGCTGCTTTTTGGAGTGAGTTAGGTATTGCCCCCGCAGTAGCCGCCCAAGCCCTCAAACAACCCGTCACCCTCAAAACCGTCGGCAACCGCATCAGTGAGTGTATGGTTGACATTCTAGGTACGGCTCTGCGTGATTTAGGCATTCCCCTCCAACCCACCGAAGCCGCCCTCACCATCGTCCTCACCGACGACTTCCTTAACCCCGACTTAGCGACAATCAACCGTCATCAGGTGCAAACCGGCCAACCCTGGATTTTAGTCAAACCCCTAGGCAGTGTCCTCTGGCTGGGCCCAGTCTTCAAACCGGGGGAAACGGGCTGCTGGCACTGCCTCGCCCAGCGTTTGGAAGGCAACCGGGAAGTGGAAGCCTCGGTGCAGCGCGAAAAATACGCCGCTGCCCAAACCAACGGCAACATCCCTCACCCCGTCAATAGTTACCTCCCCACAGCCCGCGCCGCCTTGCCTTCGACCTTGCAGACGGCCCTTCAGTTTGCGGCGACGGAAATCGCCAAATCCCTCGTGATTGCCCAGTCCTCCACGCCTTCCCCCACCCTGGAGGGCAAATTAATCACCTTCAACCAGCGCACCCTGGACTTCAAAACCCACAGCCTCATCCGCCGCCCCCAATGCCCCACCTGTGGCGACCCGGAAATCCTCCAGCGTCGGGGGTTTGAGCCGGTGATTCTGGAATCTCGCCAGAAACATTTCACCCGCGACGGCGGCCACCGCGCCCTCACTCCCGCCCAAACGGTACAGCAACATGAGCATTTAATCAGTCCGATTACGGGGGTGGTGACGGAATTAGTGCGCGTCACTGACCCGGCTAACCCTCTGGTGCATACCTACCGCGCCGGACACGCCTTTGGTAATGCCACCTCCCTGCGGGGACTCCGTAGCACGCTGAAACATAAGAGTTCCGGTAAGGGCAAAACCGACAGCCAATCCCGCGCTAGTGGAACCTGTGAGGCGGTGGAGCGTTATTCGGGAATTTACCAGGGGGCTGAACCGCGCAAACGGGCGACCTTTGCGGAGTTGGGGGAGTTGGCGATTAATCCTGAAGATTGTCTCTGTATTAGTGACAGCCAATTTGCCCGCCGTGAGGAGATTAATCAAAATCGCCAAGCTGCCCACGACTGGATTCCCCAACGGTTTGACCCTGACCAAAGCATTGACTGGACTCCGGTTTGGTCGCTAACAGAACAACGTCACAAATACTTACCTACGGCTTTTTGTTATTACAATTATCCGATGCCGAAAGGTCAGCGATTTTGCAAGGCTGATTCTAATGGTAATGCGGCGGGTAATACCCTAGAGGAGGCGATTTTACAGGGGTTTTTGGAACTGGTGGAACGGGATAGCGTGGCGCTGTGGTGGTATAACCGCTTGCGTCGTCCGGCTGTGGATTTGAGCAGTTTTGATGAGCCTTACTTTTTGGAATTACAAGGGTTTTATGGGGAGAATGACCGGGAATTGTGGGTGTTGGATTTGACGGCAGATTTGGGGATTTCTGCTTTTGCTGGGGTGTCGCGGCGGATGGTGGGCGAGTCGGAACGGCTGATTCTTGGTTTTGGGGCGCACCTCGACCCGACGATTGCGATTCTCCGCGCCTTGACGGAGGTGAATCAGTTGGGGTTGGAACTGGATAAGGTGCCCGATGACCAACTCGATGGGGATGCGAAACTCTGGCTCTTGGAAGCGACCTTAGAGAATCAGCCTTATTTGGCTCCCGACCCGACGCAAGCCTTGAAAACGATGCAGGACTATCCGAAACGTTGGGGGAATGATATCCGCGAGGATGTGCGGACTTGTGTGGAGATTGTGGGAGAGGCTGGGTTGGAAACTTTGGTGCTGGATCAAACTCGCCCGGATATTGGTTTGAATGTGGTCAAGGTGATTGTGCCGGGAATGCGTCATTTTTGGTCGCGGTTTGGGCAGGGTCGTCTCTATGATGTGCCGGTTCGGTTGGGTTGGCGGGAGACTCCGACACCGGAAGGGGAGATGAACCCGATGGCGATGCCGTTTTAGCTCTAAATAGGGGAGGCTATTTGAAACATTCGTTTGGCTCATTTTTGCGGTTTTAAACCGGAAAAATGGACTAAAAAGCTGTTGTTGATAATCCTTGAATGGTTTGCAATATCCTGTGATATTGCACCATTTTCTCAAGCGTTAGAAGTTGATAAAAAACCGAAAAATGAAAGTTGAAAAATATCAAAAAAACGGTTGACAAGACAGGCGAATGTGTTAAGATTTTGAACAATAAAGTCAATATCAATTCACCCTTCTAATACCCTCCCTCTAAATCCTTATCCCAAGTGAGGGAGAGGGACTTTGAGAACCGAGTAGATTATTGAACAGGCTGTAAAAGTTAAGACAAAGTTTGGACTGATTGTCAGTCCCAATCCAACAGAATTTTCAGAGTTTTCGTGCTGCCTAGCCCACCGCTACAGCCCATAGCAGCACCCACAGGCTTCTTAACAATAAGAAGGGACTGACCGCCCTAAGCGGTCAAACTGTAAACCTAACAAAGAGTGAAAAACTCCAATGAACAAGAAAAACATCTCCCCCAACCCCCAGCAGCCCGTTGACCGCGTTCCCACGGGTCAACTGCCTAGTGCTTTGGCTGAATTGAGCGAAGAGGCGATCGGCTCCCTTGAGGCCCTTGCTGCCGGGCTTTGTGGCTCTGAGGTTTGCTCTATTTGTTGTTCCTATGAAGGTGACGACGAGTAGTCGCCATCGAATTCTACCACAACCCTTTTTGATCCTCAAACTTCTTGTGAGGACTGCCAGGGCGCTTGGTTCGCCTCGATGAATTGACGGGCAACCCTTGATACCTCGGNGGCTTTCCGATACCTGGCACGGGTCGGGGGCTTTCCCCCCCGGCTCCTCTTCCCCCGACCCCGAGTTTTGGTGGACTGAATTGGGTGCTACCCCAAACCAGAATTTTCGTGCCGCGCTCACCGCTACCGGGCAGCACAAACAGGCTTCTTGACAATAAGAAGGGACTGACCGCCCTAAGCGGTCAAACTGTAAACCTAACAACGAGTGAAAAACTCCAATGAACAAGAAAAACATCTCCCCCAACCCCCAGCAGCCCGTTGACCGCGTTCCCACGGGTCAACTGCCTAGTGCTTTGGCTGAATTGAGCGAAGAGGCGATCGGCTCCCTTGAGGCCCTTGCCGGGCGCTGGGATTCGTATGATGTCTGTTCCTATGAAGGTGACGACGAGTAGTCGCCATCGAATTCTACCACAACCCTTTTTGATCCTCAAACTTCTTGTGAGGACTGCCAGGGCGCTTGGTTCGCCTCGATGAATTGACGGGCAACCCTTGATACCTCGGGGCTTTCCGTCAGGCACGGGTCGGGGGCTTTCCCCCCCCGGCCCCTCTGCCCACGACCCTGACCCTCGGTTTTCATCCCGGCGAATAACCGACTGCCCCAATGACACTTTTTCATGGGTTTACTTTTGGGTTTGTAGCGGTTGCAAAACCCCCGATATTTCCGAGCGCAATCCTCCAAAGTTGTCCCCAACTGCAAGAAAGCTGGATGCCACTGGGTCAAGCCGTCATCGGTGAGTTTTTCATAACTGCCGTAGTTGCTGAACTCGTAGAAAAAGGTCGATCGCATTTTTGCCGCCTTGGGGTTGCCGTGGATGTAGCGCAGGGTATTTAAAGCTCTGTCTTTGTCACCAGCCGGAAACCCCTCGGCAAAATAGCGCTTTTCCCAAAAGTGTCCCGTGCGGTTGAGCATTCGGTTAAAGCACATAGCAGTGTACCAATTGAGAAAATGCATGATTTTGGGTAAATCTTCTGGCTGTTTCGGTTCGATGAGGTAATGGACATGGTTACTCATCATGCACAGGGCGTAAAGTCGGAAATTAAACTTGTTTACCGCCCGTTTGATGGCATAAAGAAATACCTCCCGACAGGCCTGACTCGACAGCTTAAACTCACGATTGTTGCACCGCGTCGTGACGTGGTAGGCGTATCCTGACTGCAAATTTCTGGGTTTTCTAGACATTTTTCTGTAAAAATCTTGAAAAGACATCATTAAAAGGCATTATTCATGAACTGTACCTCTGTTCTCCAACAAAATCATTTGCGGGAAAAGCGACTGCAATTTATTCGCGCCCATCAAACTGCCTTTGATGTCGAGCCGGTCTTTCCCCTACAACTGTTTGAAGACTTCGTGTTTGGTGTTGAAGGGGATTGCACAATTGAGGCATCTTGTAAGGTTGAGTCCGACCATTTAATTGCCTCCCGATTTCTCTTTTTTTTTCAAGAGATGACTCAATCATGGCCCCAAAAATTAGACCAAGCTTTTAGGTTTTTTCATCAAACCGAAAATCAAGTAGGCGTTCGTTTAGACTATGGCTTGCTTCAGCATTTCTTGGGGGATGACTTTGACTTTAGCAAGATGTCGGTTTTATCGACTGGCATCGACCTGCGGCAAAATTTGGCCGACTCTAGCCTGAAAATGCACATCACGATTGAAGACTATCCCGAAAAAATTGCAACTGCCTTCAGCTTGGCCAAACTTCCTAGGGACAATTTTCACCAAATTCTGCTATCATCTGTCTCTCTGATTGGGTTTGATTTTTATCTGGATGGCCGCAGTGAAATCGAACTATATGCCAGTTTGAAAGAAGAAGAATTTAACTCTCCTCATGTCCAATCTTTTCTTACGTCAAATTTCTGTGCTTCTGCTTTAAAACCCCTTGCTGCTTCTAGTGCTTTTTATATGGGTCTGTCTATAGCAAATGAAAATCCAGTTCTATATTACCTACTCAAAAACAAGCAAGAACTACAGAATTATTTTCGACTCAATGATACGGGAAATCGGGTGCATTCTTTTTATAAGCAGCAAGAAATCCTTCCCCACGCCTGGGTTGGTGTAGCCGAACAAGAGCTACAACAAGGAAGAATTGAAAATATTCGTCTCTATTACTATCAAAAATTTGCGGCAGAGATGACTTGAAAAGGAGGCCGACAAAATTGCTCCACTTCTGGCGATATCCACTTAAAAGTTTTGTGTGCTGCGCCCACCGCTACCCCGGCAGCACTATCCAGGCTTCTGATCATCTAAGAAGGGACTGACCACCCTAAGCGGTCAAACGGAAAACCTAACAAGTATAAAGTGAAAAACTCCCATGAACCAGAAGAACATCTCCCCCAACAGCCTGTTGACGGCGTTCCTACTGGAGAAGTCGTCTCACCCCGTCTCCCTTTCACTCTCCGCCACCTGGCAAATACTCTCAAGCCCAAACCCGATTCAGGCTGAGGGTAAACCCCGGTAACACTGTTTCGCCGGATAGTGTATTGGGATTCTCCAAAACTTCCACCCCTTGCCCCGGACGGTAAATTTCCACTCGTTTATTTTTAGGGTCAATGAGCCAGCCCAACTTTGCACCATTCTCGATATATTCTGCCATCTTGCTTCGGAGGTCTTGGAGGGTATCGCTCTTGGAGCGCAACTCCACTACAAAATCAGGACACAAGGGGATGAATCCCTCCTGCTGCTCTGGGGTAAGAGCATCCCACCGCGCTTGGCTAACCCAGGCTGCATCAGGGGAGTGGTTTGCTCCATTGGGCAACTCGAAACCTGTGGAGGAGTCAAATGCTCTGCCATTGCCCCCTTCTTCTTCAATCCAGCGAACCAGAAAGTAATTGATTTTGCTGTTGCGGTAGCCAGTATTGCCGCCTGTGGGTGGATTCACGATGAGTTCTCCGGTTGCGGTACGTTCAAGTCGAAGCTCACGGTTGACCACGGCCAGGGCCGCAAACTGCTCCGGCGTGACACACAGAGCCAGTTGATCGGGAAGTTGGAGAGATAAAGGTTTAGGAGGAATTGATACCACGACGATTCACCTCACGCGGTTTGATTGCTTCTCCATTCTAGGCAGAGCAGAATTCAAAGCTCAAATCAGCCCCTTTTCCTGCACACTCCGCCATGATTAAACATAGTTGATATTTTAAGGACAATGAGTTCAAATCCTTTTACGATTTCCCTGAGTGCTGAAATTCAAATCAATCCCTCCGAAAGCGGTTACACCCTCGGCGGGGCTGCTGACGCTGATGGCATATCCCCGGCCCTGAGAGTGCCTGCGTTGCCCGGGTTTGAAAATGCGATCGCCCCGTCACCCAATCCCCTTGTCTACTCATCCGTCAGCGATCGCTGTTGGCTTGAAAACCTCCGAATTCTGCTTTGAATGTCCTCTACGATCGCGTCCACTTCTGTCAGGTCACTGGGTAGGAGATGGGCAGACAGGATTTTTAACAGGTTCTCAAGATCGACTGCATAGTTCAACAGGAGGAGAAGAATGTCGTTTTCATAAATACTGGCTCGACTAAATTGCCCCTGTCGATAAAGAGACGGTAGGGCATAGCATTTCAGCAGCACAAGTCCTTCTACTGTGGCACACCGAATGATGCGATCGCCAAATTGTCTATCTATCGAAAAATTTTCCAAAACTTCTTTAAATAACTCATTTTGGGTCAACAAAATGTCAACCTGTAATTGGTTAAATAAGCCCCGTATAAAATCCTTATTTTCATCATCAATGACCACTTCGGGCAAAACATCCAAATCCGAGCGAGCCAGAATCAAGTCAATGTCTTGAGTATTGCGGCCTTCCACATAGCTCAGGAGGGCGACTCCTCCAACCAATAAGTAATTGATGTTTCTGTCAGCCAATGTGTTAAACAGCACTTCAATCGTTTGAAAAAAAGCGTCTCGTTCAGGCATGGCTGTTGACCAGTTTTTTACATCAAATAAAATACCATTGCTAATGATTTCCCCAATAGCTGCTGTCATTTCCTTCCCTCTGTAACATTACCCCTCTAGAACTTATGCGTACCTATCCCTTTGCGGTTTCCCTCAATTCCACCATTCAGGTTAGCACCACGGCAGACGGCTATGCCCTCAGCCCCGCGAATACCGATCCTGGCCAATCCATTGCTCCCTCTATGGTAACTCTCCCTGCCATCACCGGGATGGGCGATGCCCTGGCCCACTTACAAGCAGGAACTGCAACTCTCCAGCAGTTGACCCAAACCCTGAGCGCACGGGAGGGGGTGGAAGCGGGAGAACAGTTAGCCGCCACATTGCAACAGATGGGCGATCGCGGCTGGTTGCAGTATGCTGTATTACCGTTGGCGATCGCCGAGCCAATGGTGGAGTCCGCCGAACTTGACCTCAATTCCCCCCACTGGACACAAGCCAAGGTCAGCCTATCGCGTTTTGCCTACCAACGCAGCCACGCAGGGGGGATGGTGCTGGAATCCCCCTTATCCAAATTTCGAGTCAAACTGCTGGACTGGCGATCGAGCGCCATCTTAGCCCAACTTGCTCAACCCCAACCCCTCGGTTGGGTCACGCCACCCCCCCAAATCGGGGCAGAAACCGCCTATCAATTCTTAAATTTATTATGGGCGACAGGGTTTCTCACCGTCGAAACCGAAGCCCCAGAACTGAAACTGTGGGAATTCCATAACCTGCTCTTTCACAGCCGTTGTCGCCAAGGTCGCCACGACTACCCCACAGGCGATATTGCCGCCAGTTTGGATATTTGGGACGAGTTTCCCGTAGTCAAACCACCCATGAGCGGGCATATTGTCCCCCTGCCTCAACTGAGCATTGATGCCATTCGCCAACGGGATAAAACCCTGACGACGGCCATTGAAAAACGGGCATCGATTCGCGAATATGACGAAAATCACCCGATTACGGTTGAGCAATTGGGGGAACTCCTCTATCGCACCGCCCGCGTCAAAGAAATTTATACCCAGGATGCGGAACAAACCGAAATGATCAAAGCCGAATACGGCGAGGATTTCGAGTGGGGGGAAATCAGCCGTCGCCCCTATCCCTGTGGCGGCGCGATGTATGAATTGGAAATCTATTTAGCAGTGCGGCGTTGTGCAGGGGTAAAACCGGGACTTTATCACTATGACCCACTCAATCATCAACTGGCTCAAATTGATGCGGCTGATGCCGATATTCAGGCCCTGCTTAAAGATGCTCACCAGTCCAGTGGTGAACAGGGAATGCCTCAAGTTTTACTGATGATTACGGCGCGGTTTGGGCGGCTGTTCCGCAAGTATCGATCGCTCGCCTATGCCCTAGTTCTCAAGCACGTCGGTGTCCTGTATCAGAACCTTTATTTAGTCGCCACCAATATGGGATTGGCTCCCTGTGCATTGGGGGCGGGAGATAGCGATCGCTTCGCCCAAGCGACGGGATTAGATTATGTTGTAGAGTCCTCTGTGGGCGAGTTTATGTTGGGTTCAAGCACCATTAGAGAGATTGAATCCAGTGGGATGGATCATTCAGCAACGGATGTTGTGAGTGCTTCTGAATTGGCGATCGCCATTGAAGCCGAATCCCCATCTGTTGAACCGAGCGAACTCGAAACCCAAGCAATCCTTCACCCCTCCGAATTGGATTCACAAATTGAAGCCGAATCCGTATCTGTTGAACCGAGCGAACTCCAAACAATGAACCCCTCTGAATTGGAGGATTCTGTCGGGTTGAGTGCAGTCGAAACCCAAGCTACGACGGCCCAACATCCCCACGACCTCGACGATCGCATCCCCGGACTGGCGGAACTGCGAAACCAAACCCTTGGCGATCGCCGCATCACCATCGTCATCCTCGATGGCAACCCGGATCACACCCTCTCCTGTTTTGAAGGGGCGGAAATCTCCAAAGTCTTCCCCTACTGGCATCCCCCGGCTGAACCAGTTCCCAAGGAGGCTTATCATCAATTTCAGGAAATTGACCATAACAAAGACCTCGATAAAGAGCAAAAAGCCGAAGCCCAAAAAGCCGCCTTAAGCGAACMACTCCTCAACCGCATCCACGGGGATAACCATGCCTGTCACATCACCAGCACCATTGTGGGTCAAGAAAACACCCCCTCGCCCGGACTCGCGCCTCGCTGTCGTGTGATTAACATCCCCCTGAATACCACGGGCACCGATGAAGAATTCATCTCACCCCTCAGTCTGGCTCGTGCCTTTGAACTGGGTCTGAATTTAGGGGCGAATATCATCCACTGTGCCGCCTGTCGCCCGACCCAAACCGGGGAAGGGGAAGAACTCCTGCTGCAAGCCCTGAAGAAGTGCCAAGACAACAACATTCTGATTGTCGCTCCCGCCGGGAATAACAAGGGAGAATGCTGGTGTATGCCCGCTTCCCTGCCGGGAGTGCTATCTGTGGGGGCGTTGAAACCTGACGGCACACCCTATAAGTTCAGCAATTGGGGCGGTAACAATGCCTTAGAAGGGATCATGGCTCCGGGGGGTGAAATTCTGGGGGCACAACCGGCCAATGAAGCACCTGTGCGCCTTCAGGGAACGAGTATGGCGGCTCCGGTGATGACGGGGTTGTGCAGTTTGCTGATGAGTCTGCAATTGCAACAGGGTAAACCTGTCGATGCGGAAGCGGTGCGAGCCGCGCTATTGAATACGGCAATTCCCTGTACTCCTGATGATACCGACGAACCGGAACGCTGTCTACGGGGTAAGGTCAATCTCCCGGGTGCGATGGGGTTGTTGTTCGGGTCTTCGGTGACGGTTTCTTTTGCCGGTGAGCAAGTCACCCGGACTGAGCATACTGGCGTTATTCCTGCGGCTTGGGTTGCACCGTTGACTGCTTCTCCTGAAGCTAACGCCACGGGGGACAACGTGGGTATAGAGACTGCTGCGGTTAGCTTTCCTTTGTCAATCCAACCTACAGATTTAACGGCTTCTAGTGTCAAACCGAGTAAAGCTCACTCAGGAAATGTCTATGTTCTGGGCACAATTGGCTATGATTTTGGAGATGCGGCACGGCGGGATACGTTCAAGCAAAATATGGCTCCGGTGGATTTGAATGGGGTGATGGTGCCGCCAGACCCTTATGATGCTCGTCAGATGGTGGAACATCTCGATCGCCATCCGGAAGAGGCTCACTCGCTGATTTGGACGCTGAACCTTGAGCAAAATACTCTCTATGTTCTTGATCCAAAAGGCCCGTTTGCTAATGATATTTATGAGATGTTTTTGGTGATGCTCAATGGGCAGCTTGAACCGGAAACGAGTGCTGAGTTCATTGAGCGAGTGAGTGTCCCTGGGCGACAAACTGACCGAACGGTAGAACTTTTTTCTGGGGAAGTGGTTCCGGTTCTGACTGTACATCTTCCCCGGGGGATGTATGGCTGGAATGTGAATGCTTTGGTTGATGCTGCTTTAGCCACTGTAGATAATGTAGAAGCGGTGGGGGTAGAAAATCTCCGGGAAGGGCTGACGGCCTTTTTAAATCGGGTGTATTACGATTTGCATAATATTGGGCAAACTTCTCGCGATCGCGCTCTGAATTTTGCGGTTACCAATACGTTTCAGGCGGCTGCTACCTTTGCGGAGGCGATCGCCTCTGACCGAAAACTCGACACCATCGAAGTCCAAAAAAGTCCGTACTGTCGCCTCAATAGTGACTGCTGGGATGTGCTACTCACGTTCTTTGATCCCGAAGATGGGAAGCGATCGCGCCAGGTGTTCCGCTTTACCATTGATGTGGCGGATAGTATGCCAGTAACGGTGGGGAGTATCAAACGCTGGGCAATTCCGGGGAAAAAGCGAACCGAGGGCGATCGCGCTTCACGCGCTCCAGAGTGATTTAAAATAGGGACGCACTCCCCCACTTCGCCGCCAAACAGTGGGGGAGCGTTCATGGCGATCGCCACCTAAATAACCTCGCGCCGGTTTTGGAAACCCGACAAGGGGGACTGGCATCCCCAGAACATCAAGCCTTTACAGGACGAAAACAACACGAGAATCTATCCGCCGTTGGACAATGGCGATTCTCGTGCCGAGACGCTTCGCGATCGCCGCTTAGGTAAAGGCGACATCAACTTTTGCGAATCCAGAACGATATTTAAGCCGGGGAATGGAACCCTCTCCGCGCTGTTCACACAATGCTTGATATTCTTGCCAGGTGGCAGGCGATCGCATCACACCTCCGGCCGAAAGATAAAGTTTTTGGGGTGAAACGATGGTCAACATTTCTTCACCGTATCTGGGTTTTTGCCTGATCCGTATTGTACTCACCCTATGACGGAGAAGGGGTTACGTCGCAGAATTCGCCAACAAGTTTTAGCCGGAGCGATACCGTTTTGAGAAGGGATCTCGAAAAGTTACTGGACATATTGGAAGCTATAGCGTTTCCAAATCATTGATGAACTCTCCGAGAAGTTTCTCATAATACTTCAAGCTCATTTTAACCCTTGTATACTGTTCCCTGTTCCCTTTGCTTTCCCTTGTGGATTACAACACTCAAATGGGAACGCTATATAGAACCCCCTCACCGTCGGCGCATCCACAGACAATAAACCACCGTCAGCAGCAACCACCCCGATACGCAGCCCAAACCCGCAAACATCACCGGAACCGGAGGAGTCTCTAAGGAGGAATTAAGGTGAATTTCCATCACCTGATTAACATAGGGTTCCACGAAATTACTATATGCGTCTTATAAGGCGGCGCGTTGTTTGAATTTGTCTTGTAGATTAGCCATCACTGACCTCCTTTGTCTGTTTGAGATCAGTGTTTTTTTGGGCTACTGCCCAAGCAAATCCACAGGTAAAATCCTGAAATCCTTGCTACAATGGCTTTACCTGGTTTGGGCAACCCTCCCGTTTGGGCAAGTTTCCCTAAACCAGCACCAGTTTTCTATCGAGGGTCGTCATGGTGGGAAAATCGGGTCAG